>CAZOLZ010000001.1:0-24922 GCA_964580965.1 uncultured Flavobacteriales bacterium
GAAGTATTGTATACAGTATCAAGACCAAAAGGGTTGAGCTTTACACGTTATTTGAAGAGAGAAAGGGTCTGTTCAGATAAGCTTTTAGGGAAATTGATAAAAAGTGATGAATCTGAAGAGTTTGAATTGAAATGTTTCAACTTAAATGATTTAATTATAACTGTTAATACAAGTGCTTGTGAACGAAAAAATTTATAAAAAAATAATTTCTAAAGTTGGTCAAATTGCAGTTTTAATAGATCCTGACAAGAGTAATTCAGAAAATTATTTAGCTGACTTAATTAAAAAAGCAAATTTCGCTAAAGTTGATTACTTTTTTATCGGAGGAAGTTCTGTGTCTAAGAAAGATTTTCAATTTACACTTAATTTTCTTGAAAAACATACAGCTATTCCATTGGTTATATTTCCAGGAGGTAATCATCAAATTTCAGAAAAAGCAGATGCGATTCTTTATTTAAGTTTATTGTCTGGTAGAAATCCAGATTTTTTAATTGGACAGCATGTTGAATCTGCTATGGAACTTCATAAAATGGATCTAGAAATTATTCCAACAGCATATGTATTAATTGACGGAGGAAAAACTTCTGCTGTAGCATATATCAGTCAAACAACTCCTATTCCAAGAGATAAAGTTTCAATAGCAAGAAATACTGCTTTAGCAGGTTTTCTTCAAGGAAAGAAAGTTGTCTTTTTTGATGCTGGAAGTGGTGCTAATTTTAACGTCCCTATTGAAATAATTCAGGAAATGAGAGAATTAGAAGTGCCTACTATTGTTGGTGGAGGAATTAAAAATATTGAAACCATTAAGAAATATAGAGAGAATGGTGCTAATGTTATTGTTCTAGGTAACTACATTGAACAGAATTTAGATTTTTTAATAGACGTCAAAGAATTTCTTCTTTCAAATTCAAAATAGTTCATCCATTGAACTAGACCATATGATTATTATTTAGTACTGTTTAATCAAAACTTTACATATTCGGGTGTAATTAAAAATGTATTCTTTATATTTGCATCTACAACTTTAGTTATAGATAGTTGACTCTAAGTGATAAGCTGCTGGTTTTTAGCTTTTTAGTTTTGTTTGCTGTTATACTGTTGTGTTTTAAAGATTTGTACTAATTTATAGTTTTATTATGAATAAACTTTTTACTAGATTATTTTTATCACTATCAGCTTCGATTTTAATGTTCGGTGCTGTAGCTCAAGAGAAACCTCATAAATGTGGAACTGACCATGAGTTACAGAGGTTATTGAAAGAAAAACCAGAGTTAAGAAAAAAACTTGAAAAAGCTTTTTCACTTAATCATTCAACACTTAAAAGTTACGACGACAGTACACTTTACATAATACCTGTTGTATTTCATGTTTTACATCAAAATGGTCCGGAAAGAATTTCCTTAACTCAAATTCAAGGATGTTTGGATGCTTTAAATGAAAACTACAGAAATACAAATGCAAGTCATGCAAACAGTTATTATACTTTTGATACTTTAAGAGGTGATGCTAAAATTGAATTTAGGTTAGCACAAATTGATCCTTATGGAAATTGTACAAATGGTGTAGATTATGTTTATACATCTGAAACTATGATTGGGGACAATAATTCTAAATTAAATCAATGGGACAGATCAAAGTATTTAAATATATGGACTGTAAATAGCTTTGCAAGAGGTAGTGGATTACTTGGATTTTCTATGTTTCCTGATGCAGTTTCAGAAGGCACATTCTACATGGATGGTGTAATGATGTTATACTCTGAAGTAAATACCTTCAGTACGACACTCACACATGAGATTGGTCACTATTTAAACTTAGCTCACCCTTGGGGGTTTGACAATGATCCAGAAGTTGCTTGTGGAGATGATGGTGTTACAGACACTCCTATCACCAAAGGATTTCAATCTGTTTGTCCTGCTATGTCGGTAAATTCTTCTAGAACATGTACGACAGTTGATCATACAATTGGGATGGATTTTGATAGTGTTCGTACAGATAATGGTGTTAAAGATTTAACGATTAATGATGCAGGCAAAGAAGTTTATGTTGAAAATTTGGTTTACAATGGTACTGCTCTTAATTCATCTGTAGATTCATCATTTATATTTTCAAATTGGTCAATCGGAGCTGTCGATGGAGATAATGATTATGCAAATCAATCAGGAAATATAGATTTAAACAATTATTTCGAAACTCGTGTTTCAGTTAAAGGTAACAATCTATTAAACATTAATAAATTAAGTTTTGTTCTTTCAAGATCTGACAATGGAGCTCGTTCAGTAGCTTTGAGAAGTAGTGTTGATAATTTTTCAAGTAACATTACTATGACATCTTTAAACACATTGATTGCACAAGATAACTCAACAACTTTAGATAATACTATTTTCTTTAATGATACAACTGCTAATGCACTTGTAGAGGCATCTTTAACGAGTACACCATATTTAGATTTAACAGATCAAGATACTGTAACATTCAGATTTTATGCATGGAACAGTGAAGATGTAAACGGAACTTTTGGTTTAGATTCAGTTACTGTTAGATTAAAAACAGGAATTATTGAAAACATAGAAAACTACATGGACTATGCAAACTGTCCCAAAATGTTTACTAAAGAACAAATTGTAAGAATGAGAACTGCTTTGGCTAGCTCAACTTCAGAACGTAACAATTTATTTTCAGCTGAAAATCTAATTGCTACGGGTGTAAATGACGATTACGTAGCTGGATTATGTTCTCCGGTAGCTGATTTTTACGCTACTGCTAAAACAGTTTGTATGGATGAAAATATTTCTTTCTATGAATCAGCATGGGGTGGTACAGTTGCTGATTATACTTGGTCATTTGAAGGTGCGACACCTGCTACTTCAACAAGTCAAAATCCTACAGTGAAATTTGATAACCCTGGATACAAAACTGTTTCATTAATTGTTTCAAATGCAACAGGTTCTGATACATTATCTAAAACAATTTTAGTTACAGGAAATTGGGCAGATTTTGTTGGACCTAAATTAATTGACTTTGAAGATGATTATAAATATTGGTTTGTACCGGTTAATGAATACGAAAATGAAACATCTTTTGCTTTAGCATATGGAATGGGTTACAATAATTCTGATTGTTATGTCTTGCAAAACTTTAAGGATGTTTCTATGGCTCCTTCATATTCAAGTGATTACTTCTACAATGATAGATTAGGGAATGACGTTGATTATTTATTTTCACCTTCATTTGATTTAAGAAACACTTCTGGAGTAACAATCAAGTTCAAATATGCTTATGCAACAAACGGAACTGTTTTAACAGCAAATTCTACTCAAGATGCTGATATTACTGAGAAAATGAGAGTTTATGCAGTAAGAGATTGTGCAACATCTTTAGGGTCTCCTAAGAAAACTATATCAGGTGCTGAATTATTAACTGCAGGTTTCTCAAGTAATATGAACTTTGTACCAAATAGTGAAAGTCAATGGAAAGATTTTTCATTGAACTATTCTGCTTCATCTACTTTGGATGGAAATGTAAGATTTGTAATTGCATTCGAATCTTCTGATGTTTCTAATAACTTATATATTGACGACTTTTTTGTAGATGGGTTCTTGGGAATAGAACAGCAAGAGATTTCAGATATGAATTTATCAGTTTATCCAAACCCTTTAAATTCAAATGAGAGTATTAATGTTTCTTATATTGCTGGAAATAATCCTGTTGAGTTAGTGTTAAGAAATGCTCAAGGTCAAGTTATCTATAATAAAACTGTTAAAACAACAAATGCACAGGTTAATCATTCAATTAATGTTGGATCAAAATTACCAGCTGCATGTTATTTCTTAGAAGTTAAGAATGGAGAATTTAAGACCATAAGAAAAGTTATTGTTATGTAATGACTTTATTCATGTGAATTATAAAAAAGGGTGTTCTGTAATGATCACCCTTTTTTTATGATTAGGAATTAGAATTACAATTTAACATTATTGTGTATTGTTGGAAAAGTTGAGGTTTAAATGTATGGTGTATAATTGTTTAAAAAGGATTTTTAATCTATTTTAAATATATTTCTTCACAAACTCCCAAAGAACTACGCCAGCACATACTGAAACGTTTAAACTATGTTTAGTGCCAAATTGAGGTATTTCGATAATGTAATCGGAATTATCAATGACTTTTTGATCAACACCATCAACTTCATTTCCAAAAACCAAAGCGATTTTGTTATAGTTTAACGAAGGTATATTTTGTAATAAGGTTGTTGTTTGAGCTTGCTCAATTGATGCTATTGAAATACCTTCTTCTTTAAGTTTTTGAACAAGTTCAAGTGTAGATTCAACATGTTCCCATTCAATTGTTTCAGTTGCCCCTAAAGCTGTCTTTTGAATATCTCGATGCGGAGGTATAGCAGTTATACCGCATAAATAAATCTTTTCAATATTAAAAGCGTCAGCTGTTCTAAAAAAAGAACCAATGTTATTTAAGCTTCTAATATTATCTAAAATAATAATGATAGGGAATTTATCTTGAGCTTTAAATTCATCTTCAGACAGACGATTTAATTCCCATAATTTAAGTTTTTTATTCAAAGTTAAATTTTAGATTGCATTACATCTTTGATTTTCTTCATAAACTCCGAAGCATATACAAAGTCATTGATTTCTTTATTATTTGTTTTGATAATTTCTTTTCGCGTACCAGACCACCAGTTTTTTCCTTCATGGATGAATACAATATTGTCAGCTATTTCAATCACTGAGTTCATATCGTGTGAAATAACTACAGTTGTCATATCGTACTCATAAGTAATTTCACGAATTAAATTATCAATAACAATTGATGTTTTTGGGTCTAAACCTGAATTTGGTTCATCACAAAAGAGGTATTTTGGATTCATAGCAATGGCTCTTGCTATCGCTATCCTTTTTTGCATTCCACCACTGCATTCAGCAGGTAAAAGTTTATTTCTTCCACTTAAGTTTACTCTTTCTAAACAAAAATTAGCGCGATCTAAACGTTCTTTTTTTGTCATATTAGTAAACATGGATAATGGGAACATTATATTCTCTTCTACAGTCAGTGAGTCAAACAATGCTGAACCTTGAAATAACATTCCTATTTCTTTTCTAATTTCTCTTCGTTGATAATTTTTTAAAGCAGAAAAGTTTCTTCCATGATAAATAATTTTCCCGTTATCTACTTCATGTAAACCAACAATACATTTCGTTAATACAGATTTACCCTGACCAGACTGTCCGATTATCATATTAACCTTCCCTGATTCGAAAGTTGTATTGATATCTTGCAGAACATGGTGTTTCCCAAATGTTTTATTAATGTTTTGAACTTCAATCATTACAGTAAAATCATTTGTGTTAATAGGAAATTACAGATTAAAATTACAATACTACTCATAACTACCGCTTGTGTAGAAGATCGACCAACATCAAGTGCCCCACCTTTAGTATAATATCCATAAAAGGCTGAGATTGTAACTATAACAAAACCAAATACTGTTGCTTTAATTAGTGCATACCAAATGTTACTTAAGATAAAAAATGATCTTATTCCAAAAATATAAGTTTCTGTAGTTGATAGTTTAGTCGCTATTATAGCTAACCAACCACCTGTTAAACTTAATCCAATTGAAAAAATAGTCATTATTGGAAAAAACAACATGGCACCTAATGTCTTTGGTAAAACAAGGTAAGAAAGAGAATTTACGCCCATCGTTTCTAGAGCATCTATTTGTTCAGTCACTCTCATGGTCCCAATCTCAGATGCAATGTTAGAACCTATTTTCCCCGCTAAAATCAAAGACATGATAGTAGGAGAAAATTCTAATATTGTACTTGATCTTGTGATATAACCAATTGTGTATTCAGGTAAAAGAGGTGATGTCATATTTGCTGCAGTCTGAAGAGCGATTACAGCTCCCATGAAAGCAGACATTAGAGCAACTAAGGGTAAGGATTTAATCCCAATTACTTCAACTTCATTAAATAGGCGTTGTCTGAATAATCTCCATCTCTGAGGTTTAGAAAAGATTACTCCTAACATCAAGAAATACTTACCTATATTGGATAATACTTTCATATAATCTGCTAATTTAATAGTTATTTAGTTTATATGATATTAAAATCTAATCTTTGTCGTATTTTTAGCTTAAAATAATAGTTTTAAAATGACAAAAAGACAAAAATTAGAACAGGGTTTTGAACGTTTTTTACCTCAAGAATTTGTTCCCTATGTTGTTGATTTGTTATTAAAACACCCGATTAAGTTTAAAGTCGTTCCTCCTCGATTAACAAAACTTGGAGATTTTAGAGCTGGAATAGGAATTGAAAAGCCAGTAATTACCGTTAATGGGAATTTAAATCCTTATGCATTTTTAGTAACTACTTTACATGAGTTTGCCCATTTATTTACATATCTGGATTATGGTTTCAATGTTCAACCACACGGTAATGAATGGAAAGAAAATTATTGTAAATTAATTCTTCCTATTGTTGATTCTAAAAATCTACCAAATGACATAGAAAATGCATTACTTAACTCATTAGTTTCTGTTAAAGCATCTTCTTATTCAGATATTGATTTGACGAGAGTTCTAAAAAAATATGATTTAAACAAAGATGGTAAAGAGTTGTTAGAGAACCTTCCAAAAAATAGTATATTTGCTATAAATGGACGTGTTTTTATGAAAGGAGAGTTACGAAGAAAAAAGTTTTTTTGTATGGAACTTTCTACTAAAAAAAAATATTTAGTTCATGCTTTAGCTGAAGTTAATCTTGTTAATAGAGAAAATTTAGATGAAAAATAATTATTGCATCATTATGGCAGGAGGAGTAGGTAGCCGTTTTTGGCCAATGTCTACTCCAGAAAAACCCAAACAGTTCTTAGATGTATTAGGAATTGGAAAATCGTTAATTCAAATGACATATGAACGTTTGTTAATGATTGCCCCTAAAGAGAATATTTATGTAGTTACCAATGAATCTTACAGTAATATAGTTCAAGATCAACTTCCAGCGATTACAAAAGATCAAATCTTAACAGAACCTTTAAGAAAAAATACTGCACCTTGTATTGCTTACGCTTCGGCAAAAATTTTTGACAAAGATCCAGATGCAACTTTAGTTGTAGCTCCTTCAGATCATTTAATATTAAAAGAAGATAAATTTAAAGAAACTGTAGATGTTGCTATACAAGCAGCAAATTCTGATGAACGTTTGGTTACAATTGGTATTAAACCAACAAGGCCGGATACAGGTTATGGGTATATTGAATTTTCTGAGGATCAAGAATTGTATCCTGGTCAAGTTGCTAATGTAAAACACTTTAGAGAGAAACCAAGTCATGAAATGGCTGAATTATTTTTGAGAAGTGGTAATTATTATTGGAATTCTGGAATTTTTATCTGGAAAGCTAGAACAATTTTGAACGCTCTTAAAAGGTTTAAACCTCAATTGCATCAATTATTTGCAGGAGATTTATCTTTTTATAATTCAGATCAAGAACAAGTTTCAATTAATCATTGTTTCAAAGTTTGTGAGGATATTTCAATAGATTTCGCAGTAATGGAACATGCAAAAAATACAGATGTTGTTTTGGCAAATTTTGATTGGTCTGATTTAGGGACATGGGGTAGTTTATACACACATTTAGACAAAGATTATAATGGTAATTCAGTGATTGGTGAGAATGTTCATATAATTAACTCTTCTAATTGTATTGTTAACTTACCAAACGACAAGCTAGCTTTAATAGAAGGTTTGGATAATCATATTGTAGTTGAATCAGATAATATGTTAATGATTTTAAATAAATCTGATGAACAAAATTTGAAAAAGTATCTTATTCCAATGGAGGAAAAAAGTCCTAAATTTTTTAAGAAATAAATTTGATCAAATAAAAATAGAAGAGGATGTCACGATTAATCGGACATCCTCTTCTATTTTTATTTAAAAGATTTTAAATTATTTTTTTAGTTTGTTTTTTCAACTTAAAGTGATGCACTTGAGCAAGGGAAAGCTCTATCTACTTTTTTGAAAAGACCTTGTAAAACTTTTCCAGGTCCAACTTCAATAACTTCACTAGCACTATCAGCAATCATTTGTTGCATTGTTTGTGTCCATTTTACAGGAGCTGTTAACTGAACTAATAAGTTCTTCTTGATTTCATCAGGACTAGAAACAGCGCAAGCTGTTACATTCTGATAAACTGGACAAATAGGCTGATTAAATGTTGTTGCTTGAATTGCTGCTGCTAACTCTTCTCTAGCAGGTTCCATAAGAGGGGAGTGGAAAGCTCCACCAACAGGTAAAACCATTGCTCTTTTTGCTCCTGCTTCAAGTAATTTTTCACAAGCCTTCTCTACTGCAGGAATACTTCCTGAAATCACTAATTGTCCAGGGCAGTTGTAATTTGCCGCTACAACTACTCCATCTATATCTCCACAGATTTGTTCAATTTTTTCATCTTCTAAGCCTAAAACAGCTGCCATTGTTGAGGGTTCACTTTCACAAGCTTTCTGCATTGCTAAAGCACGTTTATAAACTAACTTAAGCCCATCTTCAAAACTTAATGTTTTATTTGCTACTAATGAACTAAACTCACCTAATGAATGTCCAGCAACCATATCAGGTGTAAAAGAATCTCCTAAACATGCTGCTAAAATAGTAGAATGTAAAAATATTGCAGGCTGTGTTACTTTTGTTTGTTTTAATTCTTCAGCTGAACCTTCAAACATGATTTTAGTAATTTCAAACCCTAAAATTTCATTTGCTTTTGTAAACATTTCACGAGCAATCGGTGAGTTGTCATATAAATCTTTACCCATCCCAGTGAATTGTGCTCCTTGACCAGGAAATACATATGCTTTTTTCATAATGTTATGATTTTTCTAGAAATTATTTGATTAATTTTTTAGCGTATTTAGCTTCTTTACGTTGAAGTTTTTTTACTTTTCTAGATTTTCTAGCTTTTTTCCGTTGCTTGTTTGAGCGTTTAATTTCGCGTTTAGCTTGTTTTTCAACCATATTTTTTCTTACTCTGACCAAATCATTATGACTTGTATGAGTATTATAATTTGGTTGATAAGGTTTATGACAACTAATCAATCCCGCTACAAGAATCATTAAAATCAATATGGATCTTAGAATTAGCTTCATTTGAGAGTTAAAAAATTAACATTAAATTAGTAAACAAATATAATTACTTACAGTTTAACTTTTTTCATTTTTAAAAGAATCTTTTCCATATTCCTTTTTTAATAACAATTTTACAGGAAAATATGAAACAATGAGACTTAGTGAGAATACCAGTGAAATAATTAATACAGTATCAGAAAATTTCATTTGAATAGGGAAGGCTTCATTTATTGTATCTGGCATCTTGATAAACTTAAAATAAAATTGAATGATGCATGTAATATAGCCGATAACAAGTCCGATAAACATTCCTTTGACTGAGATTAACAGACCTTCATAAAAAAAGATATTAAAAATTGTTTTTTTGTTAGCTCCAAAACTTTTCAATGTGAAGATGTTATCCTTCTTTTCGATAAATAACATTGTGATTGATGCAACAAGATTAAAAGCAGCTAACAGAAAAATAAAAATCATAATCGCAATTACGATTAGTTTTTCAGTTTTACTTGTTTGAAATATAATTTCATTTTTTTCGTAATTCGTTTTTACAACAAATGAATCCCCTAATATAGTTTGTAGTTGTTTTTTGATGTTTTTTGATTTTGATCCATCTGTTAAATTAATATAGTAAGCAGTTAGATCATTTTTGTAGTCCAATATTTTTTTTGCGACTTTTATTGGTACTATCAAAGTTTGTTGATTAACTTCTTTATTATAATTAACTCTTCCTGATAATAATAAGTTTTTGGTTTTAAACGGACTCGAATTTAAGTTTATTTTTAAATCCCTTTTTGGGGCATAAACAATGATATTTTCGAAACTGTTTTTTGGGATATATCCATTAATTTTATCAAGTAAAGTGGCACCAATAATTCCAAATGGGATATCATCTTTATATAAAAAAGCTTTTCCATCAACAATATGCTGTTCCGCATTTATCATGGATAGATAATTATTTTCGACACCAAAAATTTGAGCGTTAGCCCATTTATCTTCTTTTTTAAGAATTACAGTTTCCTCAACAGCTCTTGTATAATCTTCTATTTCTTTTATTTTAGAAAATATTCCATTGTCAATCTGATTTTCATAAAATGTTTTTCCGTATTTTGATCGAATAGTAATATCTGAATCGAATTCAGAGTATAACTTCTCGATCATTGCTTCAATACCATTGAAAGCAGATAAAAGAATAACTAAAGAAGCTGTAATTGTTGCAATTCCAATTACAGATATTCTCGTTATGTAATTAATGACGTTCTTCTTTTTTTTGGAAGAAAGGTATCTTTGAGCTATATATGATGAAACGTTAATAATTTGAAATTATTTATTATTATCCTTTTTTCAATAGTTCATTAATCTCACTAGCATATTCTAATGAATCATCAATATAAAACATTAATTCAGGGATTTTACGCATATTTTTTAGCTGTTTGCCAACCTGACCTCTTATTCCTTTAGCATTTGATTTAATGTTTTCTAAAACTTCTTTTTTGTCTGGTCCAGCAAAAATACTGAGATAACATTTTGCTAATGATAAATCTGCGGTGACACGAACTACAGTAACACTAACCATTGCTCCTAAACATACTTCACGAGCATTTCTTTGAAAATAAACCGAGAGCTCTTCTCGGATTACAGCTTCAATTTTATTTTGTCTTATTGATCCCATATTACAAATGTAACTATTTGAATTGATAAAAATATAAACCTACCAGGTTACAACATATAAAAAAAGCCCCTTTAAGGGGCTCTCATCATTTATTTAAAATTAAAATTAATTAACTAAAATATCACTAACTTTCAAGACTTTAATCTTTCCATATTTTGATAATTCTTTTTTATTGATTTTATCAGAGTTACCGTAAATTGTTATTATTCTTGGTTTGTTCTGAATGTTGTTTTCAAAAAACTCTGAAATATTATTAAAAGTTAAATTTTTATAAGCTTCAAACTTATCATTCAATGGTGAGTTATCATAACCTTTTTGTCTACCATATTCAATAACTGAAGAAATATTTCTAAAACTTGGGTAGCTAGACGAAATTGAATTGATTAAACCACTTTTAATTAAATCAATACGATCAGCTTTTTCAGGCATGTTTCTTAATAAATCATCCATTACTTCAATTGCATCCATTGTTTTATCGCTTTGACAACCAACGTATGAATAGAAAACACCAGGATTATTTTTGTTAATTGGAGTTATGAATGCTCCTGATGTTGTGTAAGCTAGCGATCTGTATTCACGGATTTCTTGCATTAATAAGCCTGAGAAGCCATCACTCATATATTGATTAAAAGCTTCCGCATCTACTTTATCCTCTGTTTCACCTGAAAAAGGAGGAGTATTAATTAAGAAGTATAAACGTGTTTGAACAGCTTTTTTATCATCTACAAGATATATTAAATCTTTTTTGATTTCAACTGCCTTTTGATCTAAAAGTGGGACAAAACGTTTAGTATCATTTAATGTGAATTCACTTGAAATAAGTTCAGATACTGAATTTATATCTTTAGTACCTATATAATGGAATACTGAATTATAATTAAATAATTGTTTGTAAGCATCTAGAATTTGTTCTTTATTTATTTCTTTTAATTCTTTTTTTGGAGTTCTAATTAAGTATTTGGAATTTTCTTCCAATCTTGCATAATCTAATAGAACTCTTCCTAGAGTTTCAGGGTCTTTTAAATCAGCTTCTCTTGATGCTATTATATTTTCAATAGTTGTTTCTACAGATTTATCGTCTAATCGAGGGTTGTATAATAATTCTTTAATTAATGGTAATGCTTTTTCAAAGTTCGCTTCTAATCCACTAAATACGATATTAAATCTTGATCTATTTACGTAACAGTAATAAGTAATACCATAAATTGCAAATTGTCTTTTCAATTCATCCAAATTTTTATTAGAGGTATAGAAATAATTGAAAAGGTCACTAGCTAAGTTTAAATTCTTAATAGAATCTTCTCCTACTTGTCTTTGAATTTTAAATGTAAAAATATCATTAATTGAATTTTTAGAAACATACAAACGATTACTTTCGTTTAATTGTTTAATCTCAGCATCTTTATTATAGTCCAAAATTCTAGGAGAGGAAGGAGATTGAATATCGCCTAAAAAATTTTCAGCGTATTTTGAATCTTTTTGTTGTTCCGTTACAACTGGCTTGAATCCAGGTTTTTCTAAAACATCTTTTTTAGGAAATCCCATTGCCGATCTAAATGCTAAGTGATTTTCAGAAAAGTATTTATTTGCAACCCTAATAATGTCTTCTTTTGTTATAGAATCAATTGTTTTGATTCTAGCTAAGTAGTCTTCCCAAGACTCACCCCTACTAAATAAAGAGACTAACGTCATTGTCTTGCTCTCAGAGTTTTCTAGACCTTCTTGCATTTGACGACTGATTTCTTGTTTAATGATTTGTAAGTCTTCATCAGAAAAATCTCCTTTTTTAACTTTTTCTATCGCTTGATATATTAATTCTTCTGCTTCCTCAAAAGATTGGCCAACCATTTTTGTAATATACATTAAGTTGTATCCCCCATCATCATTGTAAGAAATAGGCATTCCACCACCATACATAATTTCTCCATCTAAAGTTAGTTTATTTACTATACCTGTTTCAGATTCATTATCCAATAATTTAGTACATATTTCAAAAGCTGTTTCATCTTCATGACCAGCAGGGAAAGTTTTATAACCTAAAACTCCAACTCTATATGGTGTGTATTTAACTTCTACTAATTCTTTTCCATTAAAAGTACTTCTTCCATAATCTTTAAATTCAGGAACTTTAGCTTGTCTTAATTTTGAGAATTTCTCTTTGATTACAGGAATAGCTCTTTCTGAATCAAAATTTCCTGATAAGACTAAAGCCATATTATTAGACACGTAGTATGTATTAAAGTATTCATACATTTTAGTTAATGAAGGATTTTTTAAGTGTTCTGTAGTACCAATTGTAGATTGAGTTCCATAAGGATGTGTTTTGAATAATTGTTTGTGAAGATCTTCAAATAATTGACCAAAAGGATTATCCATGCCTCTATTTTTCTCTTCATATACTACTTCAAGCTCTGACTGAAAAGAACGAAATACAGGGTTTTGGAACCTGTGGGCATAAAGTTCTAACCATTTTTCAATTTGATCTCCAGGAAATGCATTATGATAAACAGTCATATCTGTAGCGGTAAAAGCGTTCATTCGTGTACCACCAATACTTTTTATTAATTTATCAAACTCAGTAGGATTAGCTAATTTAGACTGTTTAATACTTTGATTATTGATCAACATTTGAATGCGTTTTCTTTCAGCTTCATCAGTTGTTTCTCCTAATAAATCATAGTAAAAAATGATCGAGTCCATAATAGGTTTTTCAAGTTCCCAATTCAAAGCTCCCAGTTCATTTGTTCCTTTGAATAATAAATGCTCTAAGTAATGAGCCATACCTGTAGCATCAGCAGGATCATTTTTACTTCCAGCTTTAATAATGACAGCTCCATAAACATCTTTAGCGAATGGGTCTTCATTTAAAATTACAGTTAAGCCATTATCAAGAACAAACTTTTCTACTTTTAACGCATCTTGTGCATAAGAAAAGCTTGTAGCAATTAAAGAGGCTATAACTATCATAGAACTGAATTTAGTTCCAATTATATTAATAAGTTTTCTTTGTTTTATTTTCATATGTATTTGATTATTAGATTTACAAAATTAAAATGATTTAAGATTTTTGTTTGGCTTAACTTTCAATCGGTAAAATAACTTTATGAATGGTTAATTTGCTCTTTTATAAGTTCTTCGATACACTCAACAAAAAGTGGATGATCATTTGTACTTGGAACTAATTGTACTTTCTCCCCCCCTTTATCTTCGAAAATTTCTTGGTATTCATCTCCGATTTCAATTATAGTTTCTAAACAATCAGCTACAAATGCTGGACTAAAAACGAGTAGTTTTTTAGCTCCTTTTTCACCCCATTCTTCTACAACTTTATCAGAAAAAGGTTCCAACCATTTTTTATCTAAACGAGATTGAAAACATACCGTATAATCTGATTCTTTCAACCCTAATTTTTCAGTGATTAATCGAGTTGTCGCATAGGATGTTGCTTTGTAACAATACTTATTTTCTTCATTGATAGAAGTTTCACAAGGTTGATCAGAACATAAGTCGTCGGGCTCATTATAAACTTTATCAACCTGACGGACTGGAAGGCCATGATAAGAAAATAAAATATGATCGTAAGCTTTTAAGTCAAATTGTTTAGCTCTATCAACTACTGCGTCAATAAATTTAGAATGGTCATAAAACTGATTTACAATTTTGATAGAGGGGATAACCCACCATTTATGAATGATATTCATTGCTTTTTCAATAGCAGAACCTGACGAAGCACTTGCATATTGAGGAAATAAAGGGATTATAATGATTTCGTCATATAGGGCTTTTTGCATTTTATCCAATATTAATTCTAGTGATGGATTTTGATAACGCATTGCAACTTCTATCGTTACATCTTGCCCTTTAAATTTTTCTTGAACCTTAGCTTTAAGGTTTTCTGTATGTGTTTTTAAGGGAGAGGTACCATTTCCGAACTCCCAAAGCTCTTTATATATTTTTGCAGACTTTGGAGCTCTAAAAGGAACGATAATTCCGTTTACCAACAACTTTCTAGGTAACCATGGAATATCGATTACTCTTGGGTCGTTTAAAAATTCACTTAAATATCTTCTGACATTTTTCACTGAAGGACTGTCAGGTGTCCCTAATTGAATTAATAATACACCAGTTTTTTTCATCTATTTCTAAAATAATTTTGAACGCCAGTTTTCTGCCTGTTCTGGTTTTAATAAATTTAATTTTAATAAATATTGAATAGTTTGTTCAAAAGCTAAGGGATATTCAATACCGTTGTAATTCCAGTCAGTTTCATTTAACCATTTTGATACTTGATCTGATCTCAAATTATATCTCCAACTAATTACTTCAACTGTATCATCATCATTTTTGACTTGTTTGGCCTTTCTGTTAACAATTTCACAAACCCCTTTAAGTTCGGTTTTATATTTTTCATATATTTCTGTTCTAACAGCAATAACAAAACAAGGCCAAGGTGTTGCGACTTCATCTATATATCTGCATTTTTTTTGTTCGGTGTATGGAAAGGTTGTATATTTTTCCCATAAAAAAGCTTGAGCTTCATTGTTTTCAAGTGCCCAAAGTCCTCCATAAATATCTCCAATCACATTGAATTTTAATTTTGAAGTATCCCAACCTTCTTGGTCAGCTTTAACAAAAGACATTAAATGTGAACCAGAACCTTCTCTTGAAATAGCAAAAACTTGATCTTTCAAATCATTCATTTTTTGAATGTTTGATTGATAAGGAACATGAATCCCCCAATGTAAAGGAGTAGTAACATATACCTGGATGATTTTTGCATCTAAACCTTCCAAAACAGCCTTTGTGATTCCTTCAGTTAGTAGGATTGCTATATCAATTGATTTATTTTCTAATCCTCTTACCATTTGACCAGTACCTCCGCCCATGTCACTCCAGTGAAGCTTTACTCCTAAATCCCGAAAAGCATTTTCTTCGATTGCAAGTCTCCATGGTAAATTGAAGTGTTCTGGTACACCTCCAATTTTAAGTCCTAATAGTTTATCCATTGTTTAGTTGTTCTGAGAATTGCTTTTCAAATAACTTTTTATACCATCCGTTTATCCGAAGCAATTCTTTATGATTTCCTTTTTCTTTAATTTCACCTTTATCTAAAACAACAATTTGATCAGCATTTTGTATAGTTGAAATACGATGAGCAATTACAATTGAAGTTCTTCCTTTAGTTAATTCTTCCGTAGCTTGCTGAATCATTTCTTCAGATTCATTATCTAAGCTAGAGGTAGCTTCATCTAGTATTAAAACTGAGGGGTTATAGACATATGCTCTAATAAACGCTAATAATTGTCGTTGCCCAACAGATAAAACTCCACCTCTTTCTCCAACATTATAGTCGTACCCACCAGGAAGTTTTTCTATAAAACGATGTGCTTTAACTGCTTTTGAAGCCTTTATAACTTGTTCTCGTGTGATTTCTGGATTGTTTAATGTAATATTATTGTGGATTGTATCTGAAAATAAAAAAACATCTTGAAGTACAATAGCTATATTTTTTCGAAGGTATTTTAACTCAAGATCTTTAATATTTTTGTTTCCAATTAAAACCTCTCCTTTTTGGTATTCGTAAAACCTTCCTATTAAATTAACAATGGATGATTTACCTGCTCCAGTTGCACCAACAAAAGCTACCATTGAATTTGGTCTAATTTCTAAATTGATGTCTTTTAGTACCCATTCATTTTCTTTGTATGCAAAGTGAACATTTTTAAATTTAATGAGTTGGTTGAAGTTACAACTTGTTTCATTCCCTTCATTTTGAATATGTTCATCCAAATCAATTATTTCGAAAACTCTTTCGGCTCTAACTGTTCCACGTTGAAGAATATTAAATTTATCTGCAAGTTGTCTAATTGGACGGAATAGCATACCAATCCAAAATGTATATTTAATGATCTCTTGGTATTGATATTTCATCTCAGATCCAGAAACGCCCTCTACTTGAAATGCAATGAAAACGATAAGGAAAGCAATTGAAAGGGAACTTAAAATTTCAACAACTGGGAAAAAGATGGAAAATGCCCAAATTGCATTAATATGTGCTTTTCGATGTTCTTTATTTATTTCTTTGAATTGATTGAACTCCTCTTGTTCACGATTGAAAAGTTGGACAATAGCCATCCCTGTAATTCGTTCTTGGACAAATGTATTTAATCTTGTAACTTGCAATCTTTCTTGTTGAAAAGCTTTACTCATTGCTTTTGCAAATATTTTAGTAGCAATAATTAGAAGTGGAATAGGGATTAAAACAAGTATAGAAAGTTGCCAGTTTACATAAAACATAGTTAAAAAAACAGCTGATAGTGTTATAACATCTCCTAAAAAGTCAACTACACCTGTTGAAAAAACTTCAGAAATAGCCTCCATGTCAGCAACAACTCTAGTAACCAATGCACCTATTGGGGTTTTATCGAAGTATTTCATTTTAAAGGATGTGATGTGCGCAAATAATTTTTTTCGCATGTCACTAATGATATTTTGAGCAAGTAGGTTATTGAAATATGAACTTGTAAATTGAAGAATAGCCTCGGTTAAAAGCATTCCAATTACAATTAATGTCCAGAATAAAAAGGCATCACCATCTTTGCCATTAATAATGTATTTGTCGACCATATCGGAGATGATTATTGGTCTGTAAACGCTACTAAATGTTATTAAAACTACACAAAAAAGGGAAAAAAAGAAAAACCTTTTATAAGGAAGGGCAAATGTAATTAGCCTTTTGAAAATACTAAATTTAATTTTACTTCCTTTGTTTTTAGACATGGTACAAAGTTAATTCAAAATTCAACTTTTAAAGTAGAAGATTATTAAAAAATCTTGTAACTTTAGCAAAAAACTATTTAAATGATTCATAATTTATCACAACATAATTCAATAATAGGAAATTACATTGCTGAACTTAGAGATGAAAATGTACAGAAAGACCCAATGAGGTTTAGGTTGAACTTAAGTAGACTAGCCTCTCTGATGGGTTATGAAGTTTCCAAAAAACTTCATGTTACTACAAAAAATGTTACTACTCCTCTTGGTCAAGCTGAAGTAAATGTAGTCGAAGAAATGCCTGTTTTAGCAACGATTCTAAGAGCAGGTTTGGCTATGCATGAAGGATTGTTACATGTGTTTGATCGATCAGAATCTGCATTTGTTTCTGCATATAGAAAACATGCTTCTGCAAAAGAGTTTTCGATTCGTGTAGAGTATCAAGCTGCTCCAAATTTAACCAACCGAACAATGATTATTAGTGATCCAATGTTAGCAACCGGAGCTTCTATGGTTTCTGTATATAAATCTTTGTTATTAAATGGAAATCCTCTAAAGATATATATATTAGCGGCTGTTGCTTCTAAAGATGCATTGGATTATATACGCTTACATTTGCCTCAAAACACAGAGTTTTTTGTAGGAGCTATCGATGAGGAGCTTACCGCACACTCATATATAGTTCCAGGTTTAGGTGATGCTGGTGACTTAGCTTACGGATCAAAATTATAATAGACGCATACATTTATGTTACATTTGGGTAAATATAGTGCACTTTTTTTTCTTTCAACGGTTAAGTTTATGTTTGCACCATTGGGAGGACCAGCCGCTGATTTAGCTTTTTTTGAAACATATTTAGTTTGCTTATCAGGAGCTTTATTTAGTACAACTATTTTTTACTTTATGAGTGAGTTTTTTATGTTAAGAACACACCAGAAAAAAATAGCTAAATATAATAAGGCTATAGATAGAGGTGAAAAGCCGAAGCTGAAAAAGAATTTTACTAAAGTGAATAAGGCTATTGTCAAGCTTAAGATAAAAATAGGAGTTTATGGTGTTGCACTATTTGCACCCTTGTTTTTATCTGTTCCAGTTGGTACAATTATCACAGCTAAATTTTTTGGTAAGGAGAAAAAAACCTTCCCTCTTATTGTTATTGGTTTAGCAATGAACGGTTTAATTATAACTTCTCTGGCTTATTTTGCAGGTGGCTTGTTCAAATGATTAAACATATTTTTTTTGATTTAGATAGAACACTTTGGGATTTTGAAAAAAATTCTCAACACGCATTAAAGTTACTTTTCTGCAAATACGAATTAAAAAAATATGTTCGCCAATTTTATGATTTTTTTTACACCTATAAAAGTATAAATTCAGATTTATGGGTGAAATATGGAAAAGGTAATATTTCTAAAGAAGAATTAAGAGTGGTTCGATTTAAAAAAACTTTAGAAAAATTCAATTGTTTTGACAGAGAACTTGCCGCTCAAATAAGTAATGATTATATCGATATCTCTCCTAGTTTAAAAAACTTATTTCCTAACACGATAGAGTCTTTAAAAGCTCTTAAATTTCAAGATTATAACTTACATATTATAACAAATGGGTTTCGAGAAGTACAATTAAAAAAAATGACTAATTGTAATATGATTCATTTTTTTGACGTTATTGTGAGTTCAGAAGATATAGGTTTCAACAAGCCTGATCAACGTATCTTCAAGCATGCTCTAAATTTAGCCAAGGCATGTCCAGAAGAAAGTTTAATGATAGGAGATGATTTAAATGTAGATGTCAACGGCGCTGCAAATGTTGGAATGCATGCATTTTTATTTGATCCTATGATGCGTTACAGAAAGGTAAGAGGATTTCAAGTTATTAATGATTTGATTGAAATCCCCTCTTTAGTTCCTTTTATTTTATAATTTACTTAGTAAAAACTTCAATAAATCCTTGGCCATTTATAGATTTACCTGATTTATTTTTTGCTTCGAACTGATAGAAATATGTGCCTGATTTAACAAGCGAACCTTTTGAATTATTTCCATTCCAAACAGGGTTACTTGAAGTTTCATTGAAAATAATATTTCCCCACCTGTTTGTGATTGTTAAACTTATTTCAGAGGCATATAATATTTCTAAGTAGAATTCATCATTTACACCGTCATTATTTGGAGAGAATGTATTTGGTTGAGTTACAAGTAAAGGTAAATCAACGACTTCAATTAATATAGAGTCTTTTTCAGAACAATTATCATTAGAGCCTGTTAAAACAATATAATAGAAACCTTTGTTTGAATAAGAATGAGTTATTTCGTTTGTTCCAACAGAAGATTCAGTAGTTCCATCATTAAAGTTCCATTCAAAATTAGTGGCATTACTTGATAAGTTCTCAATGATAAAAGATTCATTAATATTATAAAGGTTTTTATCGGTTGATAAATCAATATAAATGGAGTCTAATTTATCAACATAAATACTATCATAAATTGTACAAACTTGATCTTGTATAGTAACATAATACATCCCTTCAGTTAAACCTGTTTGATCTTTATCACTTGGGTTAGTAATTGAGTTACCGGTCCAAGTAAAGCTTACATTCCCAGTTGTTCCGTAAATATTATTCAAAATTTCACCATTATTGATACAATAATTTGTAGGTGTTTGAAACAGGGTGTCACTTAATGTTTGAGCAACTTTATAATTACCAATAAAATTAGAACTTGTTCTGCCACAATCATCTGTAACATTTAAGTAGTATTGATATTCAGTTTTATTTATCCCAACACTATCAATTAAATATCGTGTACTATCAATGGACGATCCGTAATCATCAAACCAGTTATAAGTGAATGGCTTTGTCCCTCCTAGTACATTAATCGTAACTTGTATAGAATCATTAATACATAAGATTTTTAATGTGTCATTTGGATCATTTTGAATCACAGGAACACTGAATGAATTCACAACATATAGTGTATCAGTTGTCGTGACACCACATTTATTAGTTCCATCAATATAATATTCTACGATAGTTCCATCTCCACCACTATTTGAAAGGTTTGTGACTTGAGAAGTATTTTCACCATGGCTCCATGAGTATGAGTATGGAGAATAATTATTATTAGTTGGTATATACGAAGCTGTTAAGAAACTTGCTGGACATGTATTAATTAATGTATCATTTGGAGAAAAATTAAAGTTTGTTTTTACATAGTCATTTATGATTAAAACAGAATCTAAAAATGTGTTTATACATCCATCAGTAATAGTAACATTGTAATATGTTGAATCAAAATTCACACCTGTATTTTGAAATGTTGTGGGGTTATTTGTATCATTATTTTGCCATTCAACAGTAAAGGGGGATATTGAATTTGTGAAGTTTGTAACCTCAAGATCAGGATTGATATCCGAACAATTTGTAATTATTTCTCCTGTAATGTTGTAATCAAGATTATATTGATCTGTAACATTTACAATTACCGAATCAGAGATTTCATCACCACATGCGTTAAAATAGGTATATTTAAATTGAATCCATTCTTTTCCTTCATTTATACCATCACTGATTGGATCCAATAAAATAAATGAGGATAATTCGGTTGGATTGAAAACTACAGAATCAACAAAGTTATTAAAGTCAGATGCATCTGCAGTTCCAGAAATTTCAAAATGATAAACAGCAGCTGTATCTGATGCATTTTGAGGTCGATCAATTCTGATTTTTGTATTGGTACAACCCTCTTGAACTAATGTATCTACAAAATGATCGATATAATCAGATTCAGTTGATAAAGAGATATTATTAGAAGAAAAGCTTTTAGATTTTAGAAAAACGGCTGAATCAAATGAAGCATCAGAAGCGTCAGCAATTATGATTTTAATATGATACGTTTCATTACAAGTTAAACCACTTAAAGCTGTTAAGATAGTTGTCATCGCGTTAAATTTTATACTAGAACCAAATACATCATTTGTATTACTGATGTAATATTGACAATTGACACATCCAGTTTCTGAAGTACCTTTATTTATGTTACTAATTGATACATCAAAGTTACCAGTTGTCGAGGTTGGTATTTGTGCAATATTAATAGCATTATTTGAAAAGCTTCCATTAATACCTGGACCACTAATAAAGAAACCAAAAATATCATTGAAAGATGGATTGTTGGCATAAGTTGGATATTCCTCAGAAGCAAAACTGTATTGGAAAGATAATGAATCACCTGATGCTGTAAAGTCAAATTCAAGTGCAATAACATCTTTTATATCTGCTGAAGTATTACTTGCATTTTGATATATTGATAATAAGTCTGGGTCAGAATAATTACTAAGATTTAAACCACTACTAATTTGTGAACTTGATACACCTGGTATACTTGAAACATTTCCTGTTGACATCACTGCACCTTCTTCAATGTGAAAAGTGGAATTTCCTTTTGTGAAACCTCCAATTTGGACGTGAGGAGAAAGAGCTAAACTAGAAGATCCGTTGACAGTTATATTGGATACATTTACACCTTGTCCTAATAATATATTTTGTACAATATCAGCTGGTGATAATGTATTGTCAACCGTAATTTGAGCAAATGTTAATTTGTTAACAAAAAAAGTAAAAAAAAGGATTATAAATAGTATAGTTTTTCTTGAAGAAATATTCATAGTTTATTAGATATTCATAGTTTTTAGAAGCATAAATATAATTGATAATCACTATCCATACAATTCTTGCCTTGTTTTTTCGTATAAAATCATCCCTGATGCTACGCCTACGTTTAAAGAAGCTATTTCACCAACCATAGGTATTTTTGCGGTGATATCAGCCATATTTATCAAATCATTTGTTATGCCATCCTCTTCAGAACCCATTATTATCGCAACTGAACCTCTTAAATTTGCTTGATAGATTGGGGTGGAAGTTTTCTCTGTACAAGCGACCAATCTAACACCACATTGTTGGATATAAAAGAGAGTGTTTTTTAAGTTGTCTGCTTTACAAACAGGTATCCTATTAAGTGCGCCTGCGGAGGTTTTTATTGCATCAGCTGTTACTTGAACAGAACTTCTTCCTGGGATAATAATCATGTCAACACCTTGACATTCAGCAGTTCGAGCAATAGCGCCAAAATTCCGTACATCTGTAATTCTATCTAAAACCAAAACACTTGGCTTTTTACCTTCCTCTAAAAGTTTTTCTACTAATTCTTCAGCATTATGATATTTAACAGGGGAAACAAATGCTAAAACACCTTGATGGTTTTCTTGAGTGAATTTATTAATTTTTTCAACCGGTACATATTGAATGAAATAGTTTTTACCTGCTAAAACTTCTTTTAGCTCCAAAAATAATTCTTTATTGATTCCTTTTTGAATTAAAATTTTATTGATTTCCCTTTCCGATCGGATAGCTTCAATAACTGCTCTGATACCAAAGATTATAGTATCATTGGATTTCTTTTCTTTTCTTTCTCCAGTATGTGTTTTTTTGAAAGGTCTATTATTTCTTTCCATAAATTCGTTTAGTAAATGTATGATAAAACGATTTCGATATTATCTCCAATAGTTTTTGCAATAGGACAAGCTTTTCCAGCTGCAATAACTTTTTGAGTTGTTTTTTGATCCCAATCATTTCCCTTTAAGTTCATTTCAATCTCAATTCTTCCAACTCTTCTTGGATTTGAGTCCATTATTTTGGAAACGGTTGCATTTCCTTTAAAAAAGGGAATATTATTCTTTTCACAATAGATTCCCATTATAGTCATCATACAAGAAGCGTAAGAAGTTGCAAGAATATCAGTTGGCGAAAAAGCTTCACCTTTTCCATTGTTATCAGTTGGCGCATCTGTCAAAAAAGATGTGTTAGATGCTAAATGTGTACAGTTTGTTCTTAAATTTCCAAGATATTCTACAGTTGAAGTTGCCATAATTAATTCAAGATGTTGTAATTTTGTATGCAATAAAGTATTACTCAACAAAATTACGCTTTTATAATTGATAAGAGTTGTTTTGGTTAGAATATTTAAAAAATAGCATTATGAGTGAGTTACAAGGGACAAAAGAACGATTGAAAAAACCAAAATGGTTAAAGGTTAAATTACCTACTGGAGAAAATTATCGTAAAGTTCGTTCACTAGTTACGGAACACAAACTGCACACGATATGTGAAAGTGGAAGCTGTCCAAACATGGGAGAATGTTGGGGTGAAGGTACTGCTACTTTTATGATTTTAGGTAATATTTGTACACGTTCATGTGGTTTTTGTAATGTGTCGACAGGTCGACCTGAACCAGTTGATGAATTTGAACCAGGAAGAGTAGCTCAAAGTGTCAAATTAATGGGGGTTAAGCATGCTGTAATTACTTCTGTTGATAGAGATGATTTAAAAGATGGTGGTGCGGAAATTTGGGCTCAAACTGTAAGGGCTGTTCGTCATCAATCTCCTGAAACAACAATGGAGACGTTAATTCCTGACTTTGCTGGGAAATGGGAGAATTTACAAACTATTATTGATGTTGCACCTGAAATTGTTTCTCATAACTTGGAGACTGTTCGTAGTCTAACTAAGCAAGTGAGGATTCAAGCAAAATATGATCGAAGTTTAGAAGTTTTATTTCGTTTGAAAAAAGGAGGGATGAGAACTAAATCAGGAGTTATGTTGGGTCTTGGAGAAACACACGAAGAAGTGATTGAAACAATGGAAGATTTACGAAGTGTTAATGTAGATATCTTAACTTTAGGACAATATTTACAGCCGACTCCAAAACATTTACCTGTTGTAGAATTTATAACTCCAGAAAGATTTGCAGAATATCAAGAGTTAGGGTTAAAAATGGGATTCAAATTTGTAGAGAGTGGACCATTAGTTCGTTCATCTTACCACGCTGAAAAACATTTGTTTTAATTGTGGAATTATTAAAAAGAATATTGATAATACCATTACTTTTGATTGTAAAGATTTATCAATATTTAATAAGTCCTATTTCTCCCGCTTCATGCAGGTATTCACCAACTTGTTCTAATTACATGATTGAAGCGTTGAAAGAGTGGGGACTTTTGAAAGGGTCATATTTAGGGGTTAAACGTATATTATCGTGTCATCCATGGGGGGGGCAAGGCTTTGATCCTGTTCCGAAAAAGAATAAGTAATTCTATCTATTTCTTCTTGTTTTATCACACCTATTTTTCTATTTTTGTGCTCTTATTATCACAATAAATAATATCGATGAGTAAAATTCAAATGGTTGACCTTGTTGCTCAGTATGAGCAAATTAAACCTGAAGTTGATAAAGCAATAGCAAATGTTTTACAGAGTGCCCAATTTATTAACGGATCT
>CAZOLZ010000001.1:24932-50187 GCA_964580965.1 uncultured Flavobacteriales bacterium
CTGAAGTAACTACTTTTAAAGAAGAACTGCAAACTTATTTAGGAGTAAAACATGTAATTCCATGTGCTAATGGTACCGATGCTTTGCAAATTGCATTAATGGGGTTAGGTTTAAAGCCAGGAGATGAAGTGATTACACCTTCTTTTACCTATATTGCTACAACTGAAGTAATAGCACTTTTAGGGTTAAAACCTGTATTTGTAGAAGTTAATCCGGAAACATTTTGTATTGAACCACAAGCAATCAATGAAGCGATAACAAATAAAACTAAAGCAATTGTTCCTGTACATTTGTATGGACAAGCTGCTAATATGGAAGAAATAATGTCTATTGCCAAAAAACACAATTTATTTGTAGTTGAAGATAATGCACAAGCGATTGGTTCTGATTATACTTTTTCTGATGGTTCAAAAGCCAAAACAGGAACGATTGGGACGATTGGTTGTACATCATTTTTTCCTTCTAAGAACTTAGGTTGTTATGGAGATGGTGGTGCAATTTTCACAAATGATGATGAGTTAGCTTTTAGATTAAAAATGGTTGCTAATCACGGTCAAAGTAAAAAATACCACCATGATGTTGTTGGGTGTAACTCAAGGTTAGATAATATTCAAGCAGCAATATTAAGGGTTAAATTGCCAAACTTAGATAAGTATAATGATGCAAGAAGACGTGTTGCGGATAAATACGATGCTTTCTTTTCACAATTTCCTCAAATTAAAACACCCAAAAGAGCTGAAAATTCTACGCATGTTTTTCATCAATACACACTACAATTAGAGGGTTTAAATAGAGATGATATGGTATCTTACTTAGCTGAAAAAGGAGTGCCATCAATGATTTATTATCCTATTCCTGCTCATCGTCAAAAGATGTTTGCAGCATTTGGAACTGCTGACTTAAATTTACCAATAACAGATTGGTTAACTGAAAGAGTTATTTCATTACCAATTCATACAGAAATGAAAGAAGAGGATTTAAATACAATTTGTCAAGCAGTTGCTGAATTTGTTCAAGTGAACTCGAATGTTACAATAAACTAAAATGGAGAAAAGAAAAAGAATATTAATTACAGGAGCAGCAGGTTTTTTGGGATCTCACTTGTGTGATCGTTTCATTAAAGATGGCTACCAGGTAATTGGTATGGATAATCTAATCACAGGAAGACTAGAAAATATTGAACATTTATTTCCTTTGGAACAGTTTGAGTTTTATAATCATGATGTTTCAAAGTTTATACATGTTGCTGGAAATTTGGATTATATCTTACATTTCGCTTCACCTGCTAGTCCTATTGATTATTTAAAAATTCCGATTCAAACCTTAAAAGTTGGTTCATTAGGAATCCACAATTGTCTAGGTTTAGCAAAGGCGAAAGGTGCAAGAGTTCTTATAGCTTCAACTTCAGAAGTTTATGGAGATCCTTCTGTACATCCTCAACCAGAAGAATATTGGGGTAACGTAAACCCAGTTGGACCTCGTGGAGTTTATGATGAAGCAAAACGTTTTCAAGAAGCGATGACAATGGCTTATCATACTTTTCATGGTGTAGAAACTAGAATCGTTAGAATTTTTAATACATATGGGCCTCGAATGAGACTTAATGATGGACGTGTATTACCTGCTTTTATAGGTCAAGCATTAAGAGGAGAAGATATTACTGTATTTGGAGATGGTTCTCAAACACGTTCTTTCTGTTATGTTGATGATTTAGTAGAAGGAATTGTTCGTTTGTTACACAGTGATTATGTAGAACCAGTAAATATTGGTAATCCTGACGAAATTACAATTGGAGATTTTGCTGATGAAATTATCAAATTGACAGGGACTGACCAAAAAGTAGTTTACAAGGATTTACCTAAAGATGACCCAAAGCAACGTCAACCGGATATTACGAAAGCGAAAGCAATTTTAGATTGGGAACCAACAGTTCACCGTTCAGAAGGTTTAAAAATTACGTATGATTATTTTAAAAGCCTAAGCTTAGAAGAATTAAATAGAAAAGAGCATAATAATTTCGATAAATATATAATTAAGTAATGAATTACTTTGCACACGAAACAGCCGTTGTAGATGAAGGTTGTGTAATCGGAGAGGGGTCAAGAATCTGGCATTTTTCTCACATAATGCCTAACTGTGAATTAGGTGAAAAATGTAACATTGGTCAAAATGTGGTTGTTTCACCTGATGTTAAATTGGGTAAAAATGTAAAAGTTCAAAATAACGTTTCTATTTATACTGGAGTTATTTGTGAAGACGATGTGTTTTTAGGTCCTTCTATGGTTTTTACGAATGTAATAAATCCAAGAAGTGCTGTTAACAGAAAAAATGAATATGCCAAGACAACTGTTAAAAGAGGTGCTAGTATTGGTGCGAATGCAACTATAGTTTGCGGTCATGATATAGGAGCTTTTGCATTTATTGGTGCAGGTGCAGTTGTAACTAAAACAGTTCCTAACTATGCTTTAGTCGTTGGTAATCCAGCAAGACAAATTGGATGGATGAGTGAATATGGTCATCGTTTGGAATTTAATGAAAGTGGAACTGCTATTTGTCCAGAAAGCCAAGATCAATACAAGTTAGAAAATAATCAGGTGGTAAAACTATGAGTTTTCAAAAAAATATTTTAATTACAGGTGGAGCGGGATTTATTGGCTCCCATGTAGTTCGTTTATTTGTAAATAAATATCCGAAATATAGAATAATCAATTTTGATAAATTAACTTACGCAGGAAATTTAGAAAACCTGAAAGATATCGAAGATAAAGAAAATTATGTTTTCGTTAAAGGTGATATCTGTTCGGTAAATGATGTAGTAAGTGTTTTTGAAACTTTTAATATTTCTGATGTAGTTCATTTAGCTGCTGAATCTCACGTTGATCGTTCTATTGAAGGTCCTATGGATTTTGTGATGACAAATGTAGTTGGAACAGTTAACTTATTACAAGCAGCTAAACAATATTGGGATTTAAGCAAAGCGCATGTTTTTCACCACGTTTCAACAGATGAGGTATTCGGAAGTTTAGGAGAAGAAGGTTTATTTGAAGAAACAACTCCTTACGATCCGAGAAGTCCATATTCTGCATCTAAAGCGTCATCAGATCATTTTCTGAGAGCTTTTTATCATACGTATGGATTACCTATTAAAATGTCAAACTGCTCAAACAACTATGGTAGTCATCATTTTCCAGAAAAATTAATACCATTAGTTATTAATAATATTGTGAATAATAAACCTATACCAGTTTACGGGAAAGGTGAAAATATCAGAGATTGGTTATGGGTAGTTGATCACGCTTCAGCTATTGATACAATTTTTCATAATGGTAAACTTGGAGAATCATACAATGTTGGTGGTTTGAATGAATGGAAAAATATTGATTTAGTAAATCTTTTGTGCGCAATATTGGATGAAAAGTTAAATCGTTTAAAAGGCCAAAGTGCGCAATTAATTACATTTGTAAAGGATAGGGCAGGACACGATGCTCGTTATGCAATTAACGCCAATAAATTAGCTACAGAATTAGGTTGGAAACCTTCCATCCAATTTGAAGAAGGATTAGAAAAAACAGTTGATTGGTATCTTGAAAACAACGAATGGGTTGAAAAAGTAACTTCTGGTGATTATCAACAATATTACGAAAATATGTATAAATAATTATGGGACTTTTCTCTTCTTTGTTTTCAAAAAAAGTACAATTAGAGCCTGCAGATCTATCAGCTTTAAAAGTAGATATGCATAGTCATTTAATTCCAGGAATTGATGATGGTTCTAAATCTTTAGATGATACAATAGGAATGTTGGTAAAGTTTAAAGAGTTGGGATATCAAAAAATCATCACGACTCCTCATATTATGAGTGATTACTACAAAAATACTCCTGAAATTATTTTAGGAGGTTTAGAAGAAGTAAGAGCAGAAATCAATCGTATAGGGTTAGATATCGAAATTGAAGCTGCTGCTGAATATTTTTATGATGAAACGTTAGTGGAACGACTAGAAAAAGGCTCTTTTATGACCTTTGGGGACAATTATGTTCTAGTTGAATTTTCATTCTCTTCAGAACCAAGAGGACATGAAGCATTTTTCTTTGATATGTTGATTAAAGGCTATCGTCCGATTATAGCACATTTTGAACGTTATAATTTTTTACATGGCTCAGTTGAAAAAGCTGCTGAATGGAGAGAAAAGGGATTGTTAATCCAAATGAATATTAATTCGTTATCAGGACATTATGGTCCTTTAGTAAAGAAACAAGCAGAAATGCTAGTAGATTCTGGACAAATCGACTTTATCGCATCAGATTGTCATCGAATTGATCACTTAAATCAAATAGATAACATACGTACAAATGAATATTTACATAAGGTGTTAAAAATGCCTTTGTTGAATAGTGAATTGTAAAATTGAAGCAAAACTTACTGTTTAGCCCTTACATGACCGAAATGTATTAATAGTTTAAAAATACAATCCTCTAAAATAAGCTTGATTTCTATTAAATTGGACAGTAGGAAAAGGAATTTTCAAATAGTTAAATTGTGAAGTGATTTTTTTTAGTAATTTATTTTTAATTGGAAGTTTACTAAAATCTAAATCAAACGAGAAGTAAAATTCACGCATCGCAGAATAGCTTATATCGGTTATAGGGTCATTATAGATATCATTATTTCCAACTATTTTATTATGAATACCATACCCAAAAGCAAATAATAACCAATCAGGAGATTTTTTAACAATGAAATTTGTTGGTATACTTATCCAGTAGCTTTGACCATTGTAATCTTTCAATAAACGTTGAGGAATTGTTTTTCCCAAAACATTTGGACGTATTGCTGCAAAATCAGTTAAATGAGTTGAAAATTTTAATAATACTTTTTGTTCTTTCCAGAACAATTCTTGTGTTAGAAAAGATAAAGATCCTAATATATTTGCAGTCATATCTCCCCAAGAAAATCCCCATTTAGAATTATAACCATCCATAATTTCAAGTATTGTTTGAAAAGCAAGTCCGTAAGAAGCTCCTATTACAGCTGATTTTCTCTGAGGTAAACCTGTCCATTGGTAAGAATTAGAAACGAAAATAGAGAGTTTATTTGCAGTGTAAAAATGGCCTATTTTATCCATTTGTAACCATTCACTATTGTCATTAAAAAAATGAAATTTAGATTTTGGATAATCTTTGTACCAAGTTGAATACAAGGCGGTATAACCACCAATTGTTGCAGTTGAAATAGAGCTGCTGATAAGAATAACTTTATTAATATTTAGTTCAGAAGTATCTTTTATATTGATAGTCTTTTCTTGTCCAAAAACACTTAAAAATAATATACAGCAAAAAACAGAAATATATAACTTCATCGATAAAGTCTTAAAATTCAAAAATAAGAATTCCTAAGAGTACAAATAAATGAATTTTAAATAACTGATTGTAAATTCTTTTGAATATTAACATTTATAGTTTACTTAAAACCTTCTTTCGTTAAAAGATATCATATAAAACACTAAATTTACCAGATTGAACGTTACTTCAGAATTAATAGTATTATACATACCATGAATATATCAAGAAAAGATTGGACAGAAATAAAGACAAATGATAGTTGGGCGATTTTTAAAATTATGTCAGAATTTGTTGAAGCATATGACAGAATGTCTAAAATCGGTCCAAGTGTTTCAATTTTTGGTTCAGCAAGAACAAATCCAGATAATAAGTATTATCAATATGCGGTGGATATTGCAAGAAAACTTTCTGATTTAGGTTATGGGATTATTACTGGTGGTGGACCAGGAATAATGGAAGCAGGAAATAAAGGAGCTTTTGAAACAGGGGGGAAGTCTGTTGGATTAAACATTGATTTACCTTTTGAACAAAATCACAACCCATACATAGATGCTGAACACAATTTAGAGTTTGATTATTTCTTCGTAAGAAAAGTAATCTTTGTAAAATACTCTCAGGCTTTTGTAATTATGCCAGGAGGTCTTGGAACTTTGGATGAAATGTTCGAAGCTCTAACATTGATCCAAACGAAGAAAATTAACAAAAGACCAATAGTTCTTTTTGGAAAATCTTATTGGAAAGGTTTAATTGAATGGATTAAAGAAGTTATGTTAGAACAAGAGCAAAATATTTCTCCGGAAGACTTAGATTTATTTATCACTGTTGATTCAGTTGATGAAGCCGTTAAGCATATAGATGATTTCTTTAAATTCCATGATTTAACTCCTAATTTTTAATATATTTTAAATGAGTCGTTTCAAAAGTTTATTTTATTTTCTTTTTTCTAAAAAATTTATAAAAAACATAGGGTTAATTGCCTTAACTTATTTGATTGTTATTACTGTTTTAGTATATTATTTGGGTTCATACACCAAACATGGACAGAAAGTAGAAGTACCAAATTTAATTGGTAAAAATATTTCAAATATTAAGTCAATATTAGAGGACTTGAACCTTGAGTATGAAGTGGCAGAAGTCAAATATGATCCAAGAAAAGTTAAAGGAACAATTTTAGACCAAGATCCTGCATCAACCGAAATATCCAATTTGTTCGTAAAAGAAGGAAGGATTATCCGTTTAAAAATATCTAAAGCTATAGATTTAGTTGATATGCCTGATTTGGTTAGTAAATCAGAACGATTTGCTTTACAAGTTCTCAAAAATAGAGGTTTGAAGTACGAAATAGAGTATAAGAAATCGAATGAATCTGATGGAGCTGTTTTAGACCAACGTTATAAAGGTAAGTCTGTCAGGACAGGATATAAGCTACCTATAGGTTCTGTTGTGACTTTAATTGTTGGCAAAAGTCAAGGGGGGGAACCTGTTCAAATACCAGACTTATATGGTTTTACAATTGCTGAGGCTGAATCTTTAATTGATCAGATTGAGGGGATATCGCTTTTTGGAGTTTGTCCAGAATGTTTAACGTATGAAGATTCGGTAAAGGCTAGAATTGAATCTCAAGCTCCAGATTTTGTCAAAGATCTTTTAGCCCCTTTTGGGACTACAATAACCGTTTATGCTAATCCAAATTTTAAAGAGGAAATAGAAGGTGATGAATAAAACAGTATTCTTATTAATTACTACAGTTTATTTTTTATTTGATGGATGTAATTTGTTAGCACAAGAATATACAACTGCTGTTTTTCCCTCAATCAACCTAAAAGATTCTCAAAAAGAGAAAAGTAGTAATACATTTGACAGTACATTTATTTTTAAATCTGATACTTTAACATTACCATTTTTTGACGATTTTAGTAAGAAAACAATTCAAAATTATCAAGCAGGTTATAATGATGTTGGTATTACTTTTGAGAAGGTTTATAAAGTATTAGACAATACCAACCAACCTATTTCTAATTCATTATTTTATACAACACAAGAGACATATAGAAGAACAGTAGATTCAGATAATACAACATATAATGATGCTGTATTAGCTTCTACATCATTGCAATGGTGTAATTTAGCAAGCTACCCAGTTTCTTATTCAGCATTACAAGCATACCCTCCCTATTTTATTTATGATTCACTTGGAGTTGCTAATGATAAACCTGATACAGTTTGGATTTTAAGTCCTGAGGTATATCAAGACTCAGCGACTCAATTTTTTAAAAACATTAACGATTCTTCTTTGTATTGGTTAGATAGCTCAGCTTATCATAATTATACATTTGCAGTAAGTCCATGGTCTATTGGGGTAATGACTTTTGATGGATTAGATGAAACTGGTGAACCCTATCAATTTGGGTCTTCAATTTCTGGATATGCAGATCAATTGACATCAAAACCAATTGATTTAACATCATACAATGCTTCGGATTCGATTTATCTGAGTTTTTTATATCAAGCAGGAGATTATGGTGAAAATCCAGATCCATCTGATTCATTACTGCTTCGTTTTTATGTTAAAAATACTGATACATGGGAAAATGTTTGGACAAAGCCTGGTTTTTCTGGAGACACAAACTTTAGAATAACCCACGTACCGATTACAAATGCAAAATATTTTTCCGATGCTTTCCAGTTTAAGTTTTTAAATTATGGAAATTTATCTGGAAGTTTTGATCATTTTCATATTGACTATGTTCACCTTAGGAGTTTATCGGGTTATCAAGATACATTATTTAAGGATTTTGCATGGGTGTATCCCATTCAAACCTTATTGGATAATTACACTTCAGTTCCTTGGGATCATTTTGTGAATAAACCGGATCAATCTTTAAGTGAGAATATCAAGATGGTCATTCGAAATGGTAGTAATATTGCTGAGAATAACTCTTTACAAGGAACATTAAAACTGGCTTATAATGGTGTAACTGAAAACAGTGTAACATTTGCGGGAGCAGCATTGTCAAATGGTGATTTAAATTATGAACCAAGAACTTTTTATAAGAGCTATCATGATTTTACTTCAGAACAAATTATGGTTAATAATAAAGCTGTAACAAAAGCTGATTTTGATGTCACAGCTTCAATAGCTGCACAGTTCCCAAATGTTGAGGTTAATGATACCATTCATTTTAATCAATATTTTGGGAATTACTACAGTTATGATGATGGCTCTGCAGAATTAGCATATGGTATAATAGGGACACAATCAAGTTTAGCAATTGAATTTGAATCATATGAAGCAGATACTTTATTAGGTATTTCTATGAATTTTGTGAAAACAGCTTCAGATGTGAGTAATAAGTTGTTCTTATTGACTGTTTGGGAGGATAATAATGGTAAACCAGGAAGTATCATTTATCAAGATGATTTATTTTTTCCAAGATCGCCACAGTATATATCTGGTTCGAATAATAACTTCTACACCTATTATTTTAATGATAATGTAGGAGTAAGCGTTGGTTCTAAGTTTTATGTAGGGTGGAAACAATTTGACTCAGATCGTTTGAATATAGGCTTTGATAGAAATACAAAAAAGAATGAACATGTTTTTTATTCTTTAAATGAGGGGATTACTTGGAATCAGTCATTAATTGAAGGTGTACCAATGATTAGACCAGTCTTTTCAACAGGGATGAATAATGAACTAGGTATATCTCCAATTGATAATAAACCAGCAATTAAAGTATTTCCAAACCCAACAAATGGACAAATTAATATCCTTGGAGATTTATCTCATTACACCAAGTTTTCAATTATAAATATGAATGGACAGTTGATTTTGGAAGGACACCTTAATGAAGGTTTAATTGATGTTTCATTTATAGATGAAGGGATTTATTTTATTACTTTAGAATCAAATGATGATAAGGTTACTCACAAATTTATTAAACAATAATTATGCAAGAAGAGTTTGATTCTTCCGAGGAAAATAATGTTGAAGATGAATTGTATGAACATTATAAGTTCATTGTTGATTTCGGTCAGGAGGTTGTTCGAATAGATAAATTTTTGATGGACCGATTACCTAATACGTCACGGAATAAAATTCAATTTGCAGCTAAAAATGGAAATGTTTTAGTCAATCAAAAAGCAGTTAAGCAAAATTATCGTGTGAAACCTAATGATGAGGTTTCAATAGTTATGCCATATCCAGTAAGAGAGATAGAGCTTATACCGGAGAATATTCCTATTGATATTACGTATGAAGATGAATACCTAGTAGTTGTAAATAAACCTTCAAATATGGTTGTTCATCCAGGATATGGAAACTATACTGGAACATTAGTAAATGCGATGGTTTATCATTTTGATAATCTTCCATATCGAACACAGGATTATTTCGGAAGGCCAGGATTGGTTCATAGAATAGATAAACATACCACTGGGTTGATGGTTATCGCAAAAACGGAATTTGCATTGTCTTACCTAGCAAAACAATTTGCTGATAGAACTACAGAAAGAAGGTATCAAGCTTTGGTATGGGGTAACGTAGAAAAAGATGGTACAATTATAGGTCATATTGGGCGATCATTAAAGAATCGAAAAGTAATGGATGTGTTTCCAGATGGGAGTCATGGTAAACATGCTGTTACACATTATAAAGTGATTGAACGTTTTGGTTTAGTTACATTAGTAGAGTGTAAATTAGAAACAGGAAGAACGCATCAAATTAGAGCGCATATGAAACATATTGGCCATCCGCTGTTCAACGATATTGAATACGGAGGTGATAGAATTGTTAGAGGTACAACTCATGCCAAGTACAAGAAATTTATCGAAAATTGTTTCTCTCAAATTTCAGGTCAAGCGCTTCATGCTAAATCATTAGGTTTTGAGCATCCATATTCACATCAGAACATGCAGTTTGATTCAGAATTACCAGAAGGGTTCCTCGAAATTTTGAAAAAATGGAGAACATATGTTCATGATTTTTAAGAAATGTATATTTGATTTTCAAGTTAGTTGCTTTAATTTAAATATTATATTTGTCTGTAAAATCGATTATTAATTTTTTATAAAAAAAACTAGATAAATACGAACAAACTTATGAAATTTAAATACTTCTCGTTTTTTGTAATATTGTTTTTGTTTTCACCTGTATCAGCTCAGAGGTATTTACAAAAAGCTGAATCAGCATTTCGAAATCAAAACTATGCCGAAGGAATTCAAATTTGTAAAGAAACATATGATAAAATAGATCGAAAGGGTTCAAAGGCCAAAAGTCATAAAGGTAAAATGGCTTTTTATATAGCAGAATGTTATAGGGAAACTGGAGCAATTAAGGAAGCTTCTGATTGGTATGAGAAAGCAATTTTGTTACAATTCTTTGAAGAAAAATCTCTTGTGTATTACTACAATGCAGAAATGAAACGCATGATGGGAGATATCGATAAAGCTCAAAAAAATTATAAAAAATATAAAGACTTAGAACCAAATGATAAAAGAGCTGATGTTGGAATTGAGTCATGTGAGAAAATAAAAGCATGGAAAACAAATTCAACTAAGTATGAGGTTAAAAATGAAACGGTACTGAATAAAGGAGGAATAGATATGTGTCCTGTTTTTGGTAACAAAAAAACATCAGAATTATATTTTAGTTCTTCAAGAGTTGGTGTTGTTGGAGCAGAAGAAGATCCAAGATCAGGAGATGTTTATATGGATATTTGGGTTTCAGAGTTGGATAAAAGTGGTAATTGGACTGAACCTCATATTGTTAATGAATTAGTTAATACAGAAGCGAATGAGGGAGCAGCTTCTTTTGATGGCAGATTTAAGACAATGTTTTTTACTAGATGTCCTAATGAAAAAAAGAAGAGTCCAGGTTGTGAAATTTGGATGTCAAAATCAAAAGGAAAAGGAGTATGGGAGGAACCAACAAAGTTAATGTTAGTACCAAACGATACTATAACTGTTGGACACCCATGTGCTTCTGGGGATGGAAAGACTTTAATTTTTGTTTCCGATTTAGCGGGAGGACAAGGTGGTAGAGATTTATGGATGTCAACCTACAATAAAAGAAAAGATAAATGGTCTATGCCTGTCAACTTAGGTCCTGAAATTAACACCCCTGGAAATGAAATGTTCCCTACCTTATCTAAAGGTGGTAACTTATATTTTGCAAGTGATGGTCATCCAGGTTTAGGAGGATTGGATATTTTCTTGGCAAAGAGAGTGGGAGAAGAGTTTAAATTTGAAGATCCTGTGAATATGGGAGTACCTTTAAATTCCTCAGGAAATGACTATTATTTAATTGAGTACTCTGATAAAAAAGGATATTTTACATCAGAACGTAAAAATAGAAATGGAGGAAGCGAATACGATGCAGATATTTATTCTTATGAATTACCTCCAAACTATTTTGATTTAAAATTAGTTATAAGTCAAATCGGTGAAAAGAATACAAAAATTGCAGATGCTGTTGTAAAAGTTAAAGGATCTGATGGGTCAACATGGCAAGGTTATACAAATAATTATGGTTCAATTTATTGGACTACAAAACCAAATGGAGATCGATATATTAATGAAAATACTTCTTATGAAATTGAGGTATCAAAAGAAGGTTATTATGAAAATAATAAGAAAGCGAAATTAACTACTCAAGGGTTGAAAGATAATCAAACATTTTTTGTAGAAATGGGATTATTGCCAATAAAATCAAGTAAACCAATTCGTTTACCTGAGATTAGAAATGTTTTTAATTCACATGAACTGGTTGTTGATGAGTCGATTAATTCAAAAGATTCACTAAATTTTGTTTATGACTTACTAATGGAATATCCAGGCATGGTTCTGGAATTAAGTTCACACACTGATAGTAGAGGAAATGATAAGGCTAACCAAGGTTTATCAGAAAGGAGAGCTAAAGAATGTGTAAGATATTTAGTTGAGGAAAAAGGAATTAATTCTGCTCGTCTTGTTGGAGTCGGGAAAGGTGAAGCTTTACCTGCTATTTGGAAGGATCCAGAGTCAGGTGAAAAAATTACGCTAACAGAAGAGTTTATTGATCAATTTAAAACTAAGGATAAAGATAAGTTTGAATATTTACATTCATTGAATCGAAGAACAGAAGGACGTGTTTTATCGATGGATTTTCAAGAACAACTAGAAGTTACAGAAGGTGAATCATCAAAGACTGAAGTAACAACAGAAGAAAAATAATAACTAAATAAATTTTATACAAATTGGCACATAAAATAAAGTTTGGAACAGATGGTTGGAGAGCAATCATCGCTCAAGAATTTACTGTAGAAAATGTTGCTCGAGTTTCAAAAGCAACAGCTGATTGGGTAAAGCAAAACTTTCAAGATCCTTCAATCGTTATTGGACATGACTGTCGTTTTGCAGGAGAATTATTTGTCGAAACTGCTGTTAAAGTTTTTTTACATGAAGGTATTCATGTAAAAATGGCAAAAGGTTTTGTTTCAACTCCAATGGTATCATTAGCGTGTGTTCAATTAGAAACATCTTTAGGAGTTGTGTTGACAGCAAGTCACAATCCTCCTTCATACAATGGTTACAAGTTAAAAGGCCATTTCGGAGGGCCTTTAGCACCTGAAAAAGTTCAAGAGATTGAAAATATTATTCCTGATGTATCAACAATTGATTTAGAAACTATTTCAATTGATGAAGGTATCAAATCTGGAAAAGTAGAGGTAGTAGATTTAGAAACAAGGTATGTAAAACACGTTGAAAATAATTTTGATTTAAAAGCAATTCGAAACTCAGGTTTAAAATTTGCATACGATGCAATGTATGGAGCAGGTCAAAATGTTTTGAAAAGAATTTTACCAGAGACACATTTTTTACATTGTGACTATAACCCTTCTTTCATGGGACAAGCTCCTGAGCCAATTGAGAAAAACTTGAAAGAATTAGAATCTTTTATTAAAGCAGACGGAAATATTGATTGTGCTTTAGCTACTGATGGTGATGCAGATAGAATAGGTTTGTATAATGGAAAAGGAGAGTTTATAGATTCTCACCATATCATTTTGTTATTAATGCACTACCTTGTAAAATACAAGGGGTTATCAGGAAAAGTAGTTACAGCCTTCAGTACGACTCCAAGAGTAGGTAAGCTAGCGGCTCATTATAACTTAGAAAGTGAAGTTGTAAAAATTGGGTTCAAGTATATCGCTACTAAAATGGTAGAAGAAGATGTTTTAATAGGGGGTGAAGAGTCAGGAGGTATAGCTGTTAAAGGACATATTCCCGAAAGAGATGGGATATGGATGGGATTAATCATCTGGGAATTTATGGCTAAGTCTGGTAAAAAATTAGATGACTTAATAAGAGAAGTTTACGATATTGTTGGATCATTTAAATTTGAACGTAATGATCTTCATATTACTGAAAATTTAAAATTATCAATAATAGATGCTTGCAAGGAGGGGAAATATGAAGCTTTTGGGAATTATCATGTAAATGAAGTTCAAACAATTGATGGCTTTAAGTATTTTTTTGATGATAGCAGATGGATGATGATTAGACCCTCAGGTACTGAACCAGTTTTAAGAACTTATGCAGAAGCTCCATCAATTGAAGAGGTGAGAGAAATCTTAAAAATGACAGAAGACACAATTTGCAAATAGAAAACTAAGTTCTATTAATAAAACTCAGTTTAGAAGTAAAAATAAACTAATTTTAAACCGTGTGTCTTATTGATACACGGTTTTTATATTTTAAAAGTTATGGCAGCAGGATCAAGTTTTGGAACATTATTTAGACTATCTACTTTTGGTGAATCACATGGTGTTGCAATAGGTGGTATTATTGATGGGGTTCCTTCGAATATTGAAATCGATATTGATTTGGTTCAAAAAGAGTTAGATAAAAGAAAACCTGGCCAATCAAATTTGGTTACTCAACGAAAAGAGTCAGATACTGTTGTTTTTTTATCTGGAATTTTTGATGGGAAAACAACAGGTTCTCCAATAGGTTTTATGATTCAGAATGAAAATCAAAAATCTAAAGACTACAACCATATAAAGGATGTATATCGACCATCGCATGCGGATTATGTATATACTCAGAAATATGGGAATAGAGATTATAGAGGCGGTGGAAGATCAAGTGCAAGAGAAACTGCTTCTAGAGTTGTAGCAGGATCAATAGCAAAGCAGATATTGAAACAATTTCAAATTGAATTTAAGACTTTTGTTGATCAAGTTGGGAATGTAGCTTTAAATCAAGATGAATTGATGAGCATAGATTTTTCTTCAATAGAGTCAAATTCTGTACGTTGTCCTCACTATGAAAAGGCGAAACTAATGGAGCAATTAATTTTAAAAATTAAGAAAGAGGGAGATACAATCGGAGGAACCGTTCGCTGTATTATCAAAAATGTTCCTGTAGGATTAGGTGAACCAGTTTTTGAAAGATTAAATGCGCAATTAGCAAAGGCTATGTTTTCAATTAACGCAGTAAAAGGATTTGAAATTGGAAGTGGATTTGATGCTGTAGAAATGAAAGGTTCAAAGCATAACGACTTGTTTAATCCTGATGGCTCAACAAGATCTAATAATAGTGGAGGGATACAAGGGGGAATTTCAAATGGAATGCCCATTGAGATGAGAGTTGCATTTAAACCTGTTGCTACAGTTATTCAAAAACAAGACGCATTAAATAGTGATGGAGAAATAGTTGAGATGATGGGAAAAGGGAGACATGACCCATGTGTTGTTCCAAGAGCTGTTCCTATTGTTGAAGCAATGGCAGCAATGGTTGTTTTGGATAATTATTTGATGTTTAAAGCATATTCTTAATGTCAGCATTTATAAATTTTCTCAATAATAAATGGTTATTGAGGTTTATAATAGTTTTTTCTTTATCACTCTTATTCAAGCAAAGTGATCAATATTATCATTGGACAAATTCCAAAAAAGTTAAAGAGGGACAAACAACAACAATTAATACTGATGGAGCAGGGTATTATGCTTATCTTCCTCAGTTTTTTATCTATCAAGAGAAACCTCATTTTCAATTTATTAAAGAGATTTCAGAAAAATATAAACATACTCAATTTATTTCTGGGATATATTACAATGAGCATAAACACTATGGTATCGATAAATATTATGTCGGAACTGGAATATTAATGTCTCCTGTTTTTATTATAACACATAGTATCAATTCTCTTTTTGAGTATGAAACTGATGGTTATTCTAGAGCTTATCAATTATGTGTAGCTTTTTCAGCAATTTTATATTGGTTAATTGGTGTTATAGGTTTGATTTATTTAATGAACTATTTTAATGTTTCAAATGGGTTAAAAATTGTAATGATTATTACCTTAACATTTGCAACAAATTTGAATTTTTATACTGTTTATTTCCCTTCCTTTTCACATGTTTATTCATTTGCAACAATTACTTGGTTGTTTTATTTTCTCTTAAAATTAAAAGATCATTTTATATTAAAATTCATAATTCCTGTCGCGATTCTTTTGGGTTTTGTTTTTTTGATTCGACCAACGAATTTGATGATAGGTATAGTGATTCCCTTTTTGGTTTTCAATAAATCAAACATTAAGTTGAGATTATTGGAATATAAATTATTAATTATCCCAACCATTTTATTTTTTAGTTTGGTATTTGTTCAGCTATATATCAATTATTTACAAATTGGAGAATGGACTTTTAATACCTATAAAGCAGAAGGTTTTGATTACTTATCTAATCCTAAGTGGAAAGAAGTTTTATGGAGTTATCGTAAAGGATTATTTGTTTATGGGCCAGTATTATTGTGGCTAGTTCCAGGAGTAATTTTTTCGATTAAGAAAAATGCTAAACTTACAATCATAGGAATAGTTTTATTTATCGTTTGGCTGTATCTGACATCTTCGTGGTGGTGTTGGTGGTATGGAGGTGGTCTTGGTATGCGACCTTTTGTAGATCTTATGGGATTTTTTGTAATCTACATTGCATTATTATTAAAAGATTATAAAAAAGTAATGATTATGTATCTTTTAACCTTAATACCAGCTGTTTATTTATACCAAACCAATCAAATACAATACTGTAAAAATATTTTGCATTATGATGATATGAGTAAAGTAGATTATTGGAGAACATTCATGAAAACTGATAATCGCTTTTCATGGATGCTTCATTTGAAAAATGATTCGATAGAGGATCATCAGATTGTTAATAAGAAGTCTTATTTTCTTGATCAGCAAACAACAACTTGGGGTTTAACTCAAAAAGTTTATAAGCATTTTTTGAATTTGAAATATGAAGTTGTAGATCCAGATTTGACAATTCCATTGAAAAAAATAGTTCAGTATGGATTTAGATTTAATGGTGAACTTGAAATTGGTAATCAAGATAGTAATCCTGCATTTTCATTATTGTTTTATAAAGAGGGTAATGAAATTGGTTGGAAACATAATTATGCAGGAATGTTGATAGATAAAAGAGACTCGCCTCAAAAGTTTATCATGGATTATATTGTTGAACCTAATTATAGAAACGCTGATTCTGTCCGAATCGTTTTTTCAAAAGGTGTTCCATATACTGCGGTAAGAAACTTACAATTTGATTTATTGGAGTTAAATTGATTCAATTTACTACGCTTTAATTCTTATCTTTACTGCTCTTAAATTATGAAGCTATGATACAAAGAGTACAAACGTTATATTTATTTATCGCAGTCATTTGTTTAATGATTGCTCAATTTGGAACTTCATTTTTTTATTTAATTGGTGAAAAGATGTATTTATTAAATGCTTATGGTGTTTTTGAGAATACAGTTTCTAATGATTTGACAATAGTAAAAAATGTACCATTATTTTTAATACCTGTTCTCTTGATAGTATTATCGGTTGTTACCATTTTTTCCTATAAAAAGCTTAAAAATCAACTTAAGACATTGAATCTTGTAATTTATATTTATTCGGCTTTTATACTAATTTTGTTGGCTTTATTCTTTTCTCATTATAACTTTCCTGAGGATAATATAAACCTGAAATATCAATTTGGTCCTGCGATGTATTTTATGATTGTAGGCTATCCAGCTTTATTTCTAGCTAAAAAAGGAATACTAAAAGATAAAAAAACACTTGATTCTTTAAATAGTAACAGATTAAGATAAATGAATTATTTATCAGTTGAGAATATCACCAAATCATTTGGCGCAAGAATTATTTTTGAAGATTTAACCTTTGGGATTGATCAAGGACAAAAAGTAGCTATTGTAGCTAAAAATGGCAATGGTAAAACTACACTTCTGAAATGTTTATTAGGTCAAGAGGATATTGATGATGGACGAATTGTTTTCAGGAATGATATCCACATTGCTTTTATGGAGCAATCTGAAAATTTAGATCCAAATCATTCCATATTTGAAGAAGTGTTTTCTCACGATTTACCTGAATTACAAGCAGTAAAAAAATACAATCAAGCTTTAAGTTCTGGCGATGAAGAATTAATTGCAAAATCTTTTGAACAAATAACAGAATTAAATGCTTGGGATATAGAAAATCGAGTTCATCAAGTATTGTCTGTTCTGAAATTAGATAATACATCACAGAAGATTGAAAATTTATCAGGTGGACAAAAGAAACGTGTTGCTTTAGCAAAAGTTTTGGTAGCAGAACCTGACTTTTTAATTTTAGATGAACCTACCAATCATTTAGATTTGGATATGATTGAATGGTTAGAGGAATACCTATCAAAGTCTAAGTCAACTATATTGATGGTTACCCATGATCGTTATTTTTTAGAGGTTGTTTGTGATACAATATTGGAATTAGAGGACCAAACTATTTATAAATACAAAGGGAATTTTTCTTATTATTTAGAAAAGAAGGCCGAACGTCAAGAACAACTTGCATCAACAATTGATAAAGCTCGAAATACGATGCGAAAAGAGTTGGAATGGATGCGAAGACAACCCAAAGCTAGAGGAACTAAACAAAAGGCTCGTATAGACTCTTTTTATGATTTAAAATCTGTAGCATCTCAACGAATTAATGAAGATGAAATCGAAATTCCAATCAAAATGGAACGATTGGGAACTAAGATTTTAGAAATTCATAAGATGAAAAAGGCTTTTGGTGATAAACCAATCATTAATAATTTTTCATATAATTTTAAAAGACAAGAACGTCTAGGTATTGTAGGAAATAATGGTACAGGTAAGTCTACATTTTTGAATATGATTCAAGAATTGGAACCGTTAAATCAAGGTTCAGTTGTGGTTGGTGAAACAGTTACTTTTGGTTACTTTAATCAAGAATTAATTCAAGTCGATGAAGATAAAAAGGTAATTGATGTTATTCGCGAAATTGCAGAGTTTATTCCTTTAGAGAAAGGAAGAACAATGACAGCTGCTCAATTTTTGGAAAAGTTTTTATTTCCAAGAGATATGCAGTACAATTACGTCTATAAATTAAGCGGAGGAGAAAAACGTCGTTTAAAACTAATGACGGTGTTGATGAAAAATCCGAATTTTTTAATTTTAGATGAGCCAACAAATGACTTGGACATTTTTGTAATGAGTGTATTGGAAGATTATCTCAGAAACTTTCCAGGATGTTTGATTGTAGTCTCTCACGACCGTTACTTTATGGATAAAATGGTGGATCATTTATTTGTATTTGATGGAACTGGTAATATCAAAGATATTGTTGGGAATTACACGGCATATCGATCCCAATTAATTGCAGATCAAAAAGAAGAAAAAAGACTTGTAGTTGCTGAAAAAAAAGAATCAAAGAAACAAATTCCAGTTGAAGAAAAAATTCGAACAGAGAAGAAGAAAAGATTAAGTTTTAAAGAAAGAGAAGAGTTTAAGCAATTAGAAAAAGATCTTGACTCATTAGAAATATTAAAAGAAGAATTGACGATGAAGTTATCGGATTCAACTTTAGCATCTCAAGAAATAGTTGAAATTGGTAATCAGCTATCTGAAACAGTAAAATCTTTAGAAGAAAAGACAGATAGATGGTTAGAGTTATCGGAGTATGATTCATTTTAGTGTCGTTTGATTTTTATCAGTTAATTTCTTGTTATTATTATTCAATTTTGTTAACTTTTTAGAGTGAATAACATTAACTACTTTGGGTTGATGTCTATCAAGATACTTATTAAGTTTGGAGTTAAACAAAATTAATCGATGCAGACATTACTATATCCATTTCTTATTCTTCTTTTCTTGGTAGAAAACCTTGGAGATGATACTAAAAGCGATGTTGAAAAGCCATCAGCTTCAAAGAGTATGATTGAAAATCAAGTTGTCGGTTTAAATCTTATTTTTGAGGAAGAATGGGATTGTTTGCCTCAACCTCAATTTTGGAAAAAAATCATGCAACTTTCACCAGACTCTTGTATCATCAATGTTGCTGAAAACAGATTTATTCTTGAAAGGATGCATTTTGATGATTGGATGGCACAAACAGATAATCAAAAAAAGAATCATAAAGATAGTTTAAGAAAGTTATACAATTTAGGGGTGTCAACTCAAATTAACGTAACAACTGGTAAAAGTGATTTTTATCGCTTTAATGATGTATATCCTACTTTAGAGAGGGGGCGAGATGCATTTGCTTCGCATGGTGTAGACTCTTGGTATGCTCAAGCTATATTATTGATTGAAAGTCCTGGACAACTTAAAAAATCACATGTAGGCGCTTATGGTGCTTTCCAATTGATGCCAGGTGTCGCCAGAGCTCAAGGTTTAATTGTAAATAAATATGTGGATGAGCGTAAAGACTTTGAAAAATCTGCAATGGGTTCCGCTCGCTTAATTAGTAAGATTTGTATTCCTGAAGCGAAGAAAATTTTAGATGCCCATAGAGTAACATACAACGAGAAAGACCTTTGGTTTAGACTATTTGTTTTACATGTTTATCATGCGGGTGCATACAACGTAAAGGCTGTAGTCAATAAAATAAAACCTAAATATGGTGGACAAGCTTTAATTACTAAAATGTGGCAAACTTCTGCTGCAAGTTTTGGTAACAGTTCTCAAAATTACACGCAATTAGCTTTAGCTTCACATTTAGTGTTAAATGAATATGTTGCAATGAAGTTGAGCGATTCGGCATCACTGAAATAAGTAGATATGAGTTCGCTATTTTTTTAAGATTTTAAAAGTGTAAATTTTATTATCAGTTCCTGATAGCTTTAGGAAATAGCATCCTTCTTCAAGTTTATGAAGATTGATTTCATTATTTTTAGATTTAATAGAAATGTTTTGTCCAGCTAAATCAAATAATTCCATCTTTTCTATTTGAAAATCACTCGAAATTTGAATAATGTCCGATGTTGGATTCGGAAAGATTTTAATTTCTTTAAACTCATCAATACTTTGTGTTTCTGAACAATTCGCTTCTATGTAGTCGGTAGAGTAAAACTCACTGCAAGAGGAACAAAACACACTTTTAAAAAAACATGAAGCACGATTAACTCTGAAAACACTTCCCAAATAGTCTACAAATATTCCATGACCACCGTTACTTTGAACAGTTAAATCACTACAAACACTACTAGCTATTAATTCTTGATGAATTTTTCTTGAACCATATTGCCCAGTTGAAGAAACATCAATTTCTACAATATCATCAAGCTCTCCATGAAATGAAATCATCGGTAACATTTCAGACTGTTCAATAAATGCCCCAACTGTCATTCCCCAATTATTAAAAATTCCTTTAACATTGAAAGTATCTGTCAAATTATTTCCATTGGTATATAAACTACCCAATAAAGATTGTACTCCTGGAAAAGCTATATTCCATTCAGTTTGCGTTAAGTAAATGCTGTTCAAACAAGTAAAAGCTCCAGCACTTCCTCCACCAATGAATAACCAAGAATTATCTATTTGGTATTGGTTAGCATGGTTGGTTACATATCTTAGACAAGCATTTAAATCTTGATTTCCCCTGTAGATTGCTTTCAATAAACCTGTATTATCATTAGCATCATATCCTAAGCGATAATTGATTGTAATTGCAACATATCCCCTCTTGGCGAATTCACGCGTTACTAATCTCCAATCACTTTTATCTCCTATTAAAAAAGAACCTCCATGCATTAATACAATAACAGGTCTTTTTGAAAGATTATCTTCCGAATCTTTTGGGTAATAAATGTCAAATTTTAAATCTTGACTTTGATTATCCCACGTTTGAGCGTTACCATATGTAACATTAAATACAGAGTCAATTTGTGAAGAATTGAAGTAAGCTTTTTCTGTAAAACGATTATCGAAGATACAGTATTGTGCTTGAATTAGTGAGGAGAAAGATATAAAAAAAGAAAGAATTAAAAGATTAAAAAATGTCATCTTCATCATACGTTAATTCAGCATCTTTTTCCCAAATTTCCATTTCACAAGGTTTACACTTGAATTTTAATTTGTATTCATTCATACCATGTTTCAACACTAATGGTTCTTTTACTTTTTCACCCATTGTTTCTTTTTGGAATTTTGGACATTTTCCCAATTCATATTTTACACAGTATTTAGTTGTCATTACACGTGACTTTCCAGGATCCCATTGTAGTTCAAATGCTTTTTCGATTTCTTTTACTCCATGTCTATGATAAAATTGTCGTGCTAAGTCATTAGACACATTGTACATAAAATCTAAATTTTCAACAGGGTATGGGTGTGTAGTTTTTTCAATAGGAATTTCTAAGCGGTCGTAGTTCTTAATTCTGTTTTCAATTAATAAATCCAAAACATTGCGGCGCATTTCATTAATTTTTCCAATTGGTAAAAACCAGTTTTCAGAAAAGTTAATAGCTATTCTATCAACTATAAAAGGAGTATTGCCAGTCTTTGAGAGATTTTTCTTTAAGCTTTCAAAGTTAGAATCTGGATTTTTAGCTAATTCTTTCGGACATTTAATCGTAAGTTTTTCAGTGTGTCCATCTTCATCAATCACAGAAAGTTCAAATCCTTTTTCTAATTCGTTTAATGTAAATTGAACACCTATCTTTCGAACGGTACTATCCTCTCTTTCTACTAAACGATTGAAGGCAGCATCTGAATTACGGTAAATTTCTGTTCCTAATGGTATTTCTTTATGGGTATTTGGAATAATGTGATCTTTAATAGCATGATTGATCTGCATTCCATCAGCTTCTCCTTTTTCGTTTAAGAAATACAATCCATCACCATTGTTAAGTTCATCACCATTTTCAATGATATAACCTTTATTGGTCTTTTCTATAATTTTACCAATGTATTGACCTTTTGATTTGGGACTTTCCCATGATCCAATTTTATTTGCGCGATGATCAACAAAATAATTCGTGTAACCTCTGTTAAAACTTCGGTCTAATTGTGGATCAAAATTATAAATGATTCTTCCTGATGAAGATTTTCTGTAGTTTGGATTTTCCTTGATAAAGGTTTCCAATTTTTGATTTAAATAAGCAGTGTTGTTTTTAACATAAATAATATCTTTTAGTCTTCCTTCGATTTTAAAAGAGCAAACACCTGCTTCAATTAATTGTGGTAGATGGTCTGATAAATCTAAATCTTTAATTGATAATAAATGACTATTTTCAATCAACACTTCGCCATTTCCATCATGTAAATTGTATGGTAATCGACAATTTTGAGCACAAGAGCCTCTATTGGCACTTCGTTCACCACCTGCAATACTCATGTAACAGTTTCCACTAAATGAAACACATAATGCACCGGAAACAAAGAATTCTAACTCTACTTCTGAAGCTTCGTGAATTTCCTTTATTTGGTCTAGGTTTAATTCTCTGGCTAAAACCACACGTTGGATTCCTGCATCTTTCAAAAATTTCACGTGTTTAGGGTCACGGTTATTAGCTTGAGTACTTGCGTGTAAAACAATTGGAGGAAGATCCATTTCAAGAATAGCCATATCTTGAATGATTAAAGCATCCACTCCAATATTGTATAGAGTATGTATCAATTTTTCACAATCCTCTAATTCGTGGTCATAAAGAATGGTATTTATTACTACAAAAACTTGTGCTTTAAATAAATGAGCATATTTTACTAATTCAGCGATATCCTTCACTGAATTCGTTGCGTTTGAGCGCGCTCCGTATTGAGGGGCGCCAATATATACAGCATCTGCACCTGAGTTAATAGCTAACATTCCTTGATGTAAGTTTTTTGCAGGTGCTAAAATTTCAATTTTATTCTTTTCCATAAGTTGTACAAAGATAGGGTGTTAATTTTATTATATAAAAATAAATTGGTGTCCTAATCATAAATTACCTCATAAACATTCACCGCGTTTCCACTGATAATTCCATCTTTACCTTGAGAAGTTGTAATCAATTGGTTACCATCTCCTGATAAAGCCATTCCAACTGGGAATTTGGATACCTCAATTCTGAAAACTTCATTCATTGTGGCACTTTCAATTACTGAAATAACACCCTCATTATTCACGCAAGCAAAAACATATTTCCCGTTTCGAGTAACTTCAATTGTTCGAACACCTTTACCTATTTCGATTGTTTTCCAATCTTTTAATCTAATAACTGTTTTAGAGTTTGCTAATCTTCTAAACGGAATAGAATCTATTTTGATCTTTTGAACAGCCCCATAACGATTGGAACTAGTATACAAATCATGATTATTGATTACAATATGTCTTAAATTTAATAAGCTTCCAGATAATGTACCTTTGTATTCTAAATCTTTCAAGTCAATTACGGCAATTCCATTTCCTCCCATTTTTGCCACGAATAAGAATGTGTTTTCAGGATTAAAAGTTGTTCCTCTTAAACAGTTTCCGCAATCATTATCTCGATCTACTTTTTCTTCAAACTCAAGTTCCATTTTTTCATCGATGACAATATGTTTGATATATTTAAAATCAAAAATATTAGAAGAATTGATATCAATAATACCAACTGTATTATCTCCCCAATGAGTTACAGCTATGTATTTGTTATCATTTGAGCATGCTATCATTTTTGGCAATGGACCTGTTGGAATAACACGTATAATTTCGTCTTTTTCGGTATCAATAATCGCTAATGCTGATGGACTTTCAGCATGTAGATCGAAATTTCGTCTATAATAAGTTATCCATAAATACTTTCCATTATGGGACAAACAACCTTCTACAGGCTTGCCTTTAAAATGGTTTAGATTTTCACGTTCTTGTTTATATGGATAATCAAAAACTGTCGTTTCATTGTTTTTAAACAAGAATTGATTACTGTCATTGAATGAATGTTTGATATCTTTTAATTTCTTTAATGTTCTACTATCATAAACAGTGGTGGTGAAACCTTCAAGAGAATTTACATAAAATTTATCTCCATCAGCATTATAAATAACAGATTTAGGAGAGTTAATTGTAGGGTCAAATACAACTGTATCATTATTGATTGAAGGATAATTACTTTGAATTGTTTTTACTAATTGAAGTTTTTTAAACGTTCGCCCATGTTTTTTTACTTTAGAAACCCCTTTAATTGTGTCTGTCGTTCTTTCAACAGTGGTGGATATCTTTTTGTTTGTTTGAGCTTTAGTAGAATTTGAACTTTGGCACGAAAAAAGTAAAAATGTTATAAGAAAAAGAAACATTCTGTCAATTCTTAAATGTTGATAATGAGTAGAAAGCATAATAAAAAATAATTCACTTCAAAAGTAATAATATCTACTTTGTTTTACTTAAATTAGATATGAAATTTAGATCTAACAGAACCATAACTAATCATATATGAAAGAAAAGTACCTGCATTACCTTTGGAATTCAAACTCAATCCTGTTTCAAAATCAAAAATTAGTTCATGGTGAATCATTTCGGATAATCAATAAAGGGACTTATAATTTAGGAAGTGGGCCTGACTTTTTGAATGCATGTGTTGAAATTAATGATGTCATTTGGCACGGATCAATTGAGTT
>CAZOLZ010000001.1:50197-111138 GCA_964580965.1 uncultured Flavobacteriales bacterium
GTGTAGGACGTTAATCCAGCATTATTTAATATTGCTATATCATCAGTACTTAAATATACTGGTAATCCAACTGAAACCCAATTTTCAGAATGATATATATTACTTGACGCATCCTGTATATCTAATGTGGTATCACCATAATCACCAAAATGATTCAGCATATGACAATACGATTTTACATGTTGTTTTAGAGAATGATAAAGATGTTATTCAAAATAATCGTTTGATTCCAACTTTAGAAATTTATGAGTTAATTGAAGCTTCACATTTTAAAAAGTTTAATGATGTTGAAGTAATCAAAAATCCTATCATTTGTTCAACCCATATTAAAGATGTCGAAAAAATTTATTTGGAGTTATTAAAAAGTAATGTGCTAATTAGCCGATTAAATAGAAAAGTAGAAGACTACGAAACAAATTTTTTTAAGAATCAAGTTTTGTATAGTCTTTTAGCAAAATCCTTTGGAAAAAAAGTAAATGATGAACAGATGCTTGCTTTGTCGAATTTCCTACCTTATAAATTATTGCAAAAAGAAAACTTTGAAAAAATTGATTTATTAATCAATGGAGTAAGTGGTTTTTTGGAAGAATCTGATGTCAATTTTAAATATTATAAACAAAAGTATGACTTATATAGAATGAAGCCTTACTTTTGGAAAAAGAAAGGTCTCAGGCCAAATTCTTTCCCTGAAAAACAGTTGAATCGTTTTATTTTATTTTTAAATTCAAGATTTATTGAAAAGTTTTCCTATGAAAATTCAGTTGAGGAAATTATTAATCAGGTTGAATATAGCTGTGATTCGATTTTTTATTTAAAAGGGAAAAATTCTATCATAATGAATGCAATTGTTCCTTTTTTATGGTGGTATGGAGAAAAGTTACGTAACGAAAATTACAAAGAAAAAGCACTTCGAATTTTAGAAGAATTACCATCAGAGAAAAATGAAATTATTAGCAAATGGAGAAATACAGGTATTGTAATCAAAAAAGCTTATGATTCTCAAGCTTTATTGGAAATTTATAACGAGTTTTGTTCTAAAAAGCAGTGTTTAAATTGTATTATTGGTAAACAAATATTGAACAGATGAATTTAATTCAAAAAATAGTGTTTTTCTTTGAAATGCGTTCATATGGTGTTTGTACGTGGTTGGCTCGTAAATTAGGAATAAGCACTTCAAAAGTTAGGATTGGTTTTATTTATGGGTCTTTCATAGCATTAGGATCACCTCTTTTCATATATTTTGCTATGGCTTGGATTTTAGAGCATCAACATTATTTCAAGTTACAAGGAAGGAGGAAAAAAACTATTTGGGAACTGTAGGGTATGTTAAGATTTAAATTTTTTAGACGAATTTCTTTTTTCTTAACACTCTTATTGATTGTTATTTCATCTGGAACATTAGGGTTTATGTTTATAGAAGGATGGAGTTTTACTGACTCTTTCTTCATGACTATAATCACAATTTCTACCGTCGGGTTTGGTGCTGTCCATCCTTTATCCTCTTCTGGAATGATGTTTACCTCAATTTTAATAATCTCAAGTTTTGGTACATTTGCATTTGCAATTAATTCAATTACCAGTTTTTTGGCAGGGGGAGAATACAAAAAGTTTTTAACTGAAAGAAAAGAAATGAAAGAATTAGATAAACTCAAAAATCATGTTATTATTTGTGGACTAGGTAGAGTAGGAATGCAAGTTGCAATGGATTTAAAAGCTCATGGTACTCCATTTGTCATAATTGAAATTGACCGTGATTGTATCAATAATTTTGATAATGAGGATGATGTTATGGTACTTGTTGGTGATGCAAGTCAAGATGATAATTTAATGAAAGCCGGTATTCAAAATGCAAAAGCTTTAATTAGTTGTTTACCTAAAGATGCAGATAATTTGTACGTTGTATTATCTGCTAAGGAGTTGAAAAAAGATTTATTAGTGATTTCAAGAGCATCTAACCAGTCGACAGTTAATAAATTGAGAATTGCAGGTGCACAAAACGTAATTATGCCCAATGCAATTGGAGGTTCTCATATGGCCTCTTTGATTTCTACACCAGATGTCGTTGAGTTTATTGATATTATTCGACTTCAAGGTAATCAAGGAGCAAATATAGAGTCTGTTTCGTTTAATGATTTACCTGATCAGTTCAAGAATATGACTATTGGAGAATTAGAAGCTAAAAAAATCACAGGTGTTACAATTATTGGTTTTAGAGGTCCTGATGGAAAATACGTCATTAACCCAGATAACGAAACTGAAGTTGTTCCTCAGTCAAAACTTTTTGTTTTAGGGAACCAAGAACAAATCATAAAATTTAATAAACTTTTTGGTATAAGTAATGGATAATCAAATTAGAGTATTGATCACAGGTTCAAATGGATTGCTAGGTCAAAAACTTGTAAAAAGGTGTTTAGCAAAAGGAATTTCTTTCATTGCGACTTCAAAAGGAGAAAACAGAAATCCAGATTGTCCCTCTGATAGATACTTAGAAATGGACATATCAAATACTTTAGATATTAAAAAGGTGTTTGATTTCTTTTACCCTACTCATGTTATTCATACAGCTGCTATTACAAATGTTGATTACTGTGAAATAAACAAAGAAGAATGTCACGAGGTGAATGTTGAAGCGGTAAAGAAATTAGTTCAAGTTTCAAATACTTACCATAGCCATTTTCAATTATTGTCAACTGATTTTGTGTTTGATGGTTTAAAAGGGAATTATAAAGAAGATGATCAGATAAATCCTTTGAGTGTGTATGCAAAATCTAAAGTAGATGGAGAAAAATATGTACAAGAAAATGCAAATGATTGGTCGATAACTAGAACAATCATTGTTTATGGAGAAGGCCACAATTTATCTCGATCAAATATAGTTTTGTGGGCTAGAGAAGCTTTAAAAACTGGTAATACTCTATCAATAATTGATGATCAATTTAGAGCACCAACTTGGGCTGATGATTTAGCTTACGGTTGTTTAGAGGTGGCTCTAAGGGATAAAAAAGGAATTTTTCATTTATCTGGTCCTGAAACAATGTCCGTTTTAGAAATAGTTTACAAAGTAGCAGACTTTTATGGTTTTGATAAATCGGTTATAAATATTGTCAAATCTGACACATTAAATCAGCCAGCAAAAAGACCTCCCTATACAGGGTTTGATCTAGTAAAATCAAGAAGAGAATTAGATTATAATCCAAAGACAATAGAACAAACATTAGGTCTTTTATCCGAAATGAAAGATTAAAGATTTGATTTTGAGGTTATTTTATTATTGTTATTTTTGTTCACCAGATCAAAAAATCTAAAAATTACTATGAAACGATATTTATTGAGTGCTATCTTATTTCTATTGTCTTTCCAATTATTTTCACAAGAAAAAGGGATTGATATTATCATTGATGAGAAAGTAGGACAGTCTACAGGATGGTTTGTAAACTTAATTTTTGCTAATATAGATTTAACAGATGAGATCAGTATTCCATGGGTTTTAATTGTGCTTGTATTTGGTGCAATTTTCTTCTCTGTTTACTTTAAATTAATCAATTTTACAGGTTTTTTTACAGCAATAAATATTGTAAGAGGGAAGTATGATAAAATAGAATCTGAAGAAAATGATCAGAGCTTGGATGAAACTATTGAAGATACAATCAGAGTTGAAAATGATAAAGATCATCATGGTGAAGTGTCTCATTTTCAAGCTTTAACAGCGGCTCTTTCTGCCACTGTAGGTTTAGGAAATATTGCTGGCGTTGCTGTAGCTTTGTCTATAGGTGGTCCAGGAGCAACATTTTGGATGATTTTATCTGGTTTTACTGGAATGGCTACTAAATTTACCGAATGTACATTAGGGGTTAAATATCGTGATATTGATGACGAAGGTAAAGTGTATGGAGGGCCAATGTACTACCTAAAGAAAGGTTTACAAGGGGGTAAATTTCAAAATTTAGGAAAGATATTAGCAGTTATCTTTGCAATAATGTGTATAGGAGGTTCTTTTGGTGGAGGAAATATGTTTCAAGTAAATCAAGCTTTTAAAATGTTTGAAAGTATTTCAGGAGGAGACGATAGTTTTATACATGGATATGGTTGGGCATTTGGAGTTGTAATGTCAATATTAGTTGGTGTTGTAATAATCGGAGGTATCAAAAAAATAGCAAATGTAACAGATAAAATAGTACCTTTTATGGTAGGTATTTATGTAATAGCATCACTTGTTGTAATTGTTGTGAAATTTGATATGATAGGCTCTGCTTTTAGTTCAATTATTAACGGTGCATTTAAAGCAGAGGGTATTGCAGGTGGAATTTTGGGTGTTATGATTCAAGGTTTTAAGAGAGCTGCATTTTCAAATGAAGCAGGTATAGGTTCAGCATCGATAGCTCATTCAGCTGTTAAAACTAAGTATGCTGCAAGTGAAGGGCTGGTAGCATTATTAGAACCATTAATAGATACTGTTGTTGTATGTACAATGACCGCATTAGTGTTAATTCTTACAGGAGCTGTTAATAGTGAAAATGCTGGAATGGATAATGCAGAGGCAGTTTTATTGACATCTTCAGCTTTTGGTTCTGTTATTTCATGGTTTCCATACGTATTAACATTAGCAGTAATACTATTCGCATTTAGTACAATGATTTCTTATTCGTATTATGGAATGCAAGCTTGGGCATTTTTGTTTGGTAGATCAAAGAAAATGGAATATGTTTATAAATTTTTATTTTGTTTGTTTATAATCGTTGGATCTGCTGCTACTTTAGACTCGGTTATTGGATTTTCTGATGCTATGATTTTTGCAATGATGGTTCCAAATATGATAGGTTTATTTTTATTAACTCCAAAAGTTAAAGAAGAATTAAAACGATTTTATTTAGCAATAAATAAGAACTAAGTGATCTCAAAACGAAATAAACGTGGGATAGTAGTTTTATTATTCTTTTCAATAGTATTAATTTATTTTCCACGCATATTTTTTTCTTTCAGCGATAAAACAATTTCTAAAGTAACGTTTAAGAAATCAGAATTAACAAAAAAGGAAGAGAAACACTCAAAAAAGTCAATTTTTAATCGTTCAGAAGCTTTTAAAAACAGATTTAAAACTCCAACTTCAAAGTTTAATCCTAATGAGTACTCTCAGTTAGAATGGCAAAACTTAGGTTTGTCTATCAAGCAAGCCCAATCAATTGTTAAATATTTGAAGTACCCGATTTATTCAAATGAAGAGCTCAAAAAGATATATGTTTTACCGAAAGAATTGTATGATTTAATAAAAGATTCAGCAGTTTACACTAATCAACCAAAAGTTTATTTAGAGGAAAACAAAGCTCAAATATTTTCAAAAAGAAAAAAAAATAATATTAATATTATTTCAAAAAAAGAGTTGATTGCAATAAAAGGGTTAGGAGAATATACAGCAAATAAAATTTTGAACTTTAGGAATGCACTTGGAGGATATGTTAACGAAAATCAGTACCAAAGTATTTGGAAAATTGATTCAATTAGAATAGAAATTTTGAAATCAAATTTTTATATAGACACTAATACAATTGTAAAGTTGAATCTTAATCATGTTGACTATGTTCAATTAGTAAAGCATCCCTATATCAATAAGAACATTGCTAACTCAATTATTAAATTAAGAAATCAAAATGGTGGGTTTTTCAAAAAATCAGAAGATATTTTAAGGTCTAAAATAATAGATCAAGATTTATTTAGAAAATTAAAACCATATTTATGTATTGAAAAAGAAGTTATACAATGACTATAGAAGAACAAATAAAATCAGTTATTAGAGATGTGCCTAATTTCCCAAAAGAAGGTGTGGTTTTCAAAGATATTTCAACAATAATGTTGGATCCAAAGTTGTCTAATAATATTTTAGATCGTTTGGTAAGTATCTATCAAAATATGGATTTTGATGCTGTTGCAGGTGTTGAAAGTAGAGGTTTTTTGTTTGGATATGCTTTAGCGATGAGGTTAAATAAGCCTTTTATTTTAATTCGTAAAAAAGGGAAGTTGCCATACAATAAAATCAGTTATGATTATGCTTTAGAATATGGAACAGCTACAATTGAAATGCATACAGATGCTGTTCAAATAGGTCAAAAAGTATTAATTCATGATGATTTATTGGCTACTGGTGGATCAGCGGAAGCAGCAGCAAAATTAGTTCAACAAGCAGGAGGTGATATTGCAGGTTTTAATTTTTTGGTATCACTTGAATTTTTAAATGGTAGTCAAAAGCTTTCTGTTATTTCAGACAATATTATTAATTTAGCAGTCTATTAAACAAAAAAATATAAATAAACAACTAAACTATTCAAGATGAACTTTGAAAAAAATGAAAATCAATTAATGATTTCTCAAATGGTTAGAGATTTTGCCGAAAAAGAAATCAGACCAAATATGATGCATTGGGATGATGAAGAAATTTTTCCAGTTGATGTAATGAAAAAAATGGGAGAACTAGGACTTTTAGGTATCTATATCCCTGAAGAGTATGGAGGTTCTGGATTTGGTTATTTTGAATATGCAACAGCTTTAATGGAGCTTGGTAAAGTTTGTGGAGGTGTTGGGTTGAGTGTTGCTGCTCATAATTCTTTATGTACAGGTCATATTTATTACCATGGAACAGAAGAACAAAAAAAGAAATATTTACCAAAATTAGCTTCTGGAGAATTTATAGGTGCTTGGGGATTAACCGAACCTAACACTGGTTCTGATGCTATGAGAATGAAAACAGTTGCTCAAAAAGATGGAGAATATTGGGTAATTAACGGAGCAAAAAACTGGATTACACATGGCTTGTCTGGAGATGTAGCTGTAGTTTTAGTTAGGACTGGAGAGTTGTTAGATAGTAATGGAATTACAGCATTTATTATTGATAAAGATACACCTGGATTTTCATCAGTTAAGATTAAAGATAAGTTTGGTGTTAGAGCGAGTGAGACAGCAGAATTAATTTTTGATAATGTTCGAGTTCACGAAAGCCAAGTAATTGGAGAGGTAGGTAAAGGTTTTAAGCAAGCTATGCAAGTCTTGGATGGAGGACGAATTTCAATTGCAGCTTTAAGTTGTGGTGTAGCAAGAGGTGCTTATGAAGCTGCGTTAAAATATTCTAAAGAAAGAGAACAATTTGGTCAATCTATTTCTAAATTCCAAGCAATAGGTTTCAAATTAGCAGATTTGGCTACTGAAATTGAAGCGGCAGAATTATTGACTTTTCAAGCTGCTTATTTGAAAAATAATAAGATGCCTTTAACAAAGCAAGGAGCTTACGCTAAATATTATGCAAGTGAAGTAGCTGTTAAATCAGGGAATGAAGCAATGCAAATTATGGGAGGCTATGGTTATACAAAAGAGTATCCTGCTGAGAAATTTTTAAGAGATGCTAGATTGATGACAGTAGGTGAAGGAACTTCGGAGATTCAAAAAATAGTGATTTCAAGAGAAATTTTAAAATAACTATTGTTAATAAAAAAAATAATAATATCTTTGCATTCCAATTTTTAGTGAAAGATAAATTTAAATAAAAAAGAAATATGTTAATAATTCCGGTAAAAGAAGGAGAAAACATCGAAAGAGCTTTAAAAAAGTTCAAAAAAAAGTTTGACAAAACTAAAGCGATGAAAGAATTAAGAAGCAGAAAAGAGTTTGTAAAACCATCTGTAGTTAATCGTCAACAAAGAATCCGTGCTGCTTACCGTGAAAGAATGATTTCTCAATCATTATAATTAACGTAACAAAGACAGATATTATTCGTAAAGGAGCCTATGGCTCCTTTTTTTTATTTACAGTTTTTAGATTATTTAAGGTATGAAAAGCGTTATTCAAATCATACCATAGTTAATTATGAAGTCGACTTAAAACAATTTTTTGAATTTTTCGATGGAGAAGATGTTACTATTTTAAAGTCAAAAGAAATTAGGTCTTGGCTAGTAAATTTGTCAGAAAAAAAAATAACAAATAAAACCATCGCTAGGAAATTATCAACACTTAAGACTTTTTATAAGTTTTTACAAAAGGAAAACTTGATTGATCGTAATCCTGTAATTCGTATAAACGCTCCTAAGGTTGAAAAGCGTTTACCAGCTTTTGTAAAAGAAGTAGAACTATCAATTGAAAAGTTAAAGGTGCTAGATGGGGACACACATGAAGAAAAGAGAAATTTTTTAATTTTTGAAGTGTTTTATCAAACTGGTATTCGTTTATCAGAACTACTTTTATTAAAAGAAAAAGATTTTTCAAAGGGAAGGATATTGGTAAATGGTAAACGAAACAAACAACGTGTAATACCTTTGTCTAACGATTTGACAAATAAAATCATAGATTTTCAAACATTTAAACAAAATAATAGAATTAATTCAGATTATATTTTTTGTAGTAATAGAGGTGAAAAATTATATTCTAAGCTTGTTTATAGAATAATAAATTCCTATCTTGGCTGTGTAACGAAGATGGAAAGGCGAAGTCCACATGTGTTGAGACATACTTTTGCTACACATATGTTAAATAATGGAGCAGGTCTAGAAGCTTTAAAAGAGTTATTAGGTCATTCGAGTTTGTCAGCAACGCAAGTGTATACGCACAATACTTTTTCACAATTAACTAATATATATTCACAAGCTCACCCTAGGGGAGAAAAAAATTAAAAATTATGGACATTAAATTGCATTCAGTTCACTTCACAGCAGATCAAAAGCTTATTGATTTTGTTAATGAAAAGGTTAAAAAATTAGGTTTGTTTTATGACGCTATTGTTACATCTGAAGTCTTTTTAAGACTTGATAAGAACCAAGAAGGTGAAAATAAAATTTCAGAGGTTAAACTGTTGATACCAGGTAAAGAATTGTTTGCAAAGAAGCATGCTAGAAGCTTTGAAGAGGCAACAGATTTAGCAGTTGAGGCATTAAGAAAGCAAGTAGCAAAACAAAAGGAAAAAAATAAATAATACTTTTATTTCATTAGTAATCAGTCAATTATAATAATTGACTGATTTTTTTTTGATTTTTTTTTTGAAAAAGTTTGCACATTTAAATTTTAGGCTTAATTTTGCACCACCCATTTGGGAAACACGATTTTAAAGTTCTTTAATTTACTGAAATATCAATAACGCCGATGTAGCTCAGCTGGCTAGAGCAGCTGATTTGTAATCAGCAGGTCGGGGGTTCGAGTCCCTCCATCGGCTCAAAGTTGGGGATGTCGCATAGTGGCTATTGCAGCAGACTGTAAATCTGTCACCGTTTGGTATCGTTGGTTCGAGTCCATCCATCCCCACTAGTATTGTTGATATTTATAAAATTTAATAAGCGGGAGTAGCTCAGTTGGTAGAGCGTCAGCCTTCCAAGCTGAGGGTCGCGAGTTCGAATCTCGTCTCCCGCTCTTATTAAAATTTAAGTAATTTAAAGGCCGGTGTAGCTCAGAGGTAGAGTGCTTCCTTGGTAAGGAAGAGGTCACGAGTTCAATTCTCGTCGTCGGCTCTGCTTGGTGTGTATATAATGTTGATTTCATCCGTTTTTCGGGTGGAATTTTGTACATTAAAAAGGTTTGTTTTTTATTAACTAAGTAACAATAATAAAATGGCTAAGGAAAATTATGATCGTTCGAAACCGCATTTAAATATCGGTACTATTGGACACGTAGATCACGGGAAAACTACTTTGACAGCTGCGATTTGTACAGTTTTGTCTAATAAAGGTTTAGCACAACTTCGTGATTTCTCATCAATTGATAACGCTCCAGAAGAGAAAGAGCGTGGTATTACTATTAACACAGCTCACGTAGAGTATGAGACTACTAATCGTCACTATGCTCACATCGATTGTCCGGGTCACGCGGATTACGTTAAGAACATGGTAACTGGTGCTGCGCAAATGGATGGTGCTATCATCGTTGTAGCTGCAACAGATGGGCCTATGCCACAAACTCGTGAGCACATCTTATTAGGTCGTCAGGTAGGTATTCCACGTATTGTTGTTTTTATGAACAAAGTGGATTTAGTTGATGATGCTGAATTATTAGAATTAGTAGAAATGGAAATCCGTGAGTTATTATCTTTCTACGATTATGATGGAGATAATGCTCCTGTAGTTCAAGGTTCTGCTTTAGGTGCTTTAAATGGTGAGCCAGAGTGGGTAGCTAAAGTTGATGAATTAATGGATGCTGTAGATTCTTACATTGAATTACCTCCACGTGATACTGATAAGCCTTTCTTGATGTCTATCGAGGATGTATTTACTATTCAAGGTCGTGGTACTGTAGCTACAGGTCGTATTGAAACTGGTGTTATTAATACAGGTGATCCAGTTGAGATTTTAGGTATGGGTACAGAAAAATTAACTTCTACAGTAACAGGAGTTGAGATGTTCCGTAAAATCTTAGATAGAGGTGAAGCAGGAGATAACGTTGGTTTATTATTAAGAGGTATTGATAAAACTGATATTAAAAGAGGTATGGTTATCTGTAAGCCAGGTTCAACTAACCCTCATGCAGAATTCAAAGCTGAAATCTATGTTTTGAAGAAAGAAGAAGGTGGTCGTCATACTCCATTCCATAATAAATACCGTCCTCAGTTCTATTTCAGAACAACTGATGTTACAGGTGAGATTTTCTTATCAGACGGTCGTGAAATGGTAATGCCAGGTGATAACGTTTCTATTAATGTTAAATTAATCGTTCCAGTAGCAATGGATAAAGGTTTACGTTTTGCAATCCGTGAAGGTGGTAGAACAGTAGGTGCTGGTCAGGTTACTGAAATTATTGACTAATATTTTATATAAGTCTTGATATTTTAAGGGGAGCTTGCTCCCCTTTTTATGCGGGTGTAGCTCAGTTGGTAGAGTAGTGGTCTCCAAAACCATTGGTCGTGAGTTCGAATCTTACCGCCCGCGCAATAAAACAATGAGTTGTGTCAAAAATTAAAGAATATATTAACGATACAGTAAACGAAATGGTTCATAAAGTAACTTGGCCTACTTGGAAAGAGTTACAGAATAGTACCATTATTGTTGTCGTTGCGTCTATTATCATTTCATTGTTCATTTTTGTAATGGATTTCGGATTTGGTATCGTTGGAGGAACTGACTCATCTTGGAAAGGTGTTTTAGGTTTTATTTACAGAATGTTTTAAAAGATAATGGGAGATATAAAAAAACGTTGGTACGTTGTTAGAGCTGTCAGTGGAAAAGAAAAAAAGGTCAAAGAATTTCTTGATCTTGAAATTGCAAGACATAAAATAGACGATTATGTTGAGCAGGTTCTAATTCCAACTGAAAAAGTTTTTCAAATTCGTAACGGTAAGAAGATTATGAAAGAAAAATCTTATTTGCCAGGATATGTTTTGATTGAAGCTGCTTTGGTTGGAGAAGTTACTCACGTTATCAAAAGTATTCCTAATGTAATAGGATTTCTTGGAACTGAAAAGGGAGGTGATCCTGTTCCAATGAGAATGTCTGAAGTAAATCGTATTTTAGGTAAGGTTGATGAATTATCAGGTTCTGAAGAAGAGATGAAGATTCCTTATGTTGTTGGTGAATCTGTCAAAGTTATTGATGGACCATTTAACAACTTTTCAGGGGTTATTGATGAAATCAATGAAGAGAAAAAGAAACTTAAAGTAATGGTTAAAATCTTTGGTAGAAAAAATCTATTAGAGCTTAATTACATGCAAGTTTCTAAAGAAGTTTAATTTTGTATATTAACCAGTAGGAGTGAGTGTAAACGAACTAAAGCTTCCCGTTAAACTCATGTTTGACTACATAATTTTTTAATAAGATGGCTAAAGTAGTAGCAGGATTGATCAAATTACAGATCAAAGGAGGTGCAGCTAACCCGTCACCACCAGTAGGACCAGCTTTAGGTTCTAAGGGTGTTAATATCATGGAGTTCTGTAAGCAGTTTAATGCTAGAACTCAAGATAAAGCGGGAAAAGTTTTACCAGTTGTTATCACTGTTTATAGTGATAAATCTTTTGATTTTATTATCAAAACACCACCAGCAGCTGTTCAAATCAAAGAATTAGGCAAATTGAAAAAAGGTTCATCAGAACCTAATCGTTCAAAGGTTGGTACTATTTCATGGGATGTTGTTAGAACAATCGCAGAGGATAAATTACCAGATATGAACTGTTTCACTGTCGATTCTGCAATGAGAATGGTAGCAGGTACAGCAAGAAGTATGGGTGTTAATGTAAATGGTGGTAATGCACCTGAAACTAAATAAGTGTTATAAATCATGGGAAGAATTTCTAAAAAAAGAAAAGAAGTTTTAGCTAAGTATGATAATACAAAAGCTTACTCATTAGAAGAAGCATGTAATTTAGTGAAGGAAATTTCCACTACTAAGTTTGATGCTTCAGTTGATGTTTGTGTTAGGTTAGGTGTTGATCCTAGAAAAGCTAACCAAATGGTTAGAGGTACAGTTTCTTTACCACACGGTACTGGTAAGACAGTTAGAGTTTTAGTTTTGTGTACTCCTGACAAGGAAGAGGAAGCTAAAGCAGCTGGTGCAGATCATGTTGGTTTAGATGATTATATCGCTAAAATCAAAGGAGGTTGGACAGATATCGACGTTATTGTTACAATGCCTTCTGTTATGGGTAAAGTTGGTGCTTTAGGTAGAATTTTAGGGCCTAGAGGTTTAATGCCAAATCCTAAGACAGGTACAGTAACTATGGACGTTGCTAAAGCAGTTGAAGAGGTTAAAGCTGGAAAAATTGACTTTAAAGTTGACAAATATGGAATTATCCATAGTTCAGTTGCAAAAGCTAGTTTTGAAGGTGTTAAGATTAAAGAAAATGCAAATGAATTACTTCAAACTTTAATCAAAATGAAACCATCTTCTGCTAAAGGTACTTATATTAAAAGTATATACTTAAGTTCAACTATGAGTCCAAGTATTCAAGTTGATACTAAGTCTGTAACACTTTAATAAAATAAGCACAAGATGACAAAACAAGAAAAAGCGAAGTACATAGATGGGTTAGCAACTGAATTAACAGAAGCTAACGTTGTCTATCTCACGGATACTGCTGATTTAACGGTAGAAGAAGTTAACGCTCTTCGTAGAAAATGTTTCAACTCTAACATAAAAATGAGGGTAGTTAAAAATACACTACTTGAAAAAGCAATGTTGAAAGTTGAAGGTAGAAATTATGGTAACTTGACTGAAGTTTTAGCTGGTCAAACTTCTATAATGTTTTCTGAAGTGGGTAATGCTCCTGCTAAATTAATCGAAGACTTCCGTAAGAAAAACGATAAGCCTATTTTAAAAGGAGCTTACGTAGAAGAAGCAGTTTTCTTAGGTGATAATCAATTATCAACATTAACTGCAATTAAGAGTAAAGAAGAAGTTCTTGGTGAGATTATTGGATTACTTCAAAGTCCTGCTAAGAATGTTATTTCTGGACTTAAAGGTGCTGGAGGTAAAATTGCTGGTATCTTAAAAACGCTCGAAGAAAGAGCATAGTAAATTAATTATTGTATAATCTATATTAAATTAAATAAAGATGGCTGATTTAAATCAAATCGCGGAAACGTTAGTAAACTTAACAGTTAAAGAAGTTAACGAACTTGCAACAATTTTAAAAGATGAGTATGGTATCGAACCTGCTGCTGCTGCTGTAGCTGTAGCTGGTGGAGCTGCTGGTGGTGATGCTGGAGCTGGTGCTGAAGAAAAAACTGAATTCGATGTAATTTTGAAATCAGGTGGTTCAAGCAAATTAGCAGTTGTTAAATTAGTAAAAGAATTAACAGGAACTGGATTAAAGGAATCTAAAGATTTAGTTGATGGTGCTCCTTCTACATTAAAAGAAGGTGTATCTAAAGACGAAGCTGCAGCATTAAAATCTTCATTAGAAGAAGCTGGAGCTGAAGTTGAGATTAAGTAATTAGCATACTTCATTTAGGGAAAGGCACCGCTTTTTAGCGTGTGCCTATTCCTATTTTTTAAAATTAAGTAAGTTAAAATAGATTTATCAACAAATTCTTTTGGCCTTGGCAACAACGAATAATATTTCAACAAGAGTAAGTTTTGCATCTAGCAAAAATCAATTTGAATATCCAGATTTTTTAGATATTCAAATTAAATCATTTCAAGAATTTTTCCAGTTAGAAACAACTCCGGAAAACAGAGATACGGAAGGACTATATAAAGTTTTTTCTGAAAACTTTCCAATAACAGATACAAGAAACCAATTTGTTCTAGAGTTCTTGGATTATTTTATTGATCCACCTCGTTATTCAATTGAGGAGTGTGTGGATAGAGGGTTAACTTATAGTGTACCTTTAAAAGCAAAATTAAAGCTTTATTGTACAGATCCAGAACATGAAGATTTCGAAACAATTGTTCAAGATGTGTATTTAGGTACTATTCCGTACATGACTCCAAAAGGATCATTTGTTATCAACGGTGCTCAACGTGTAATTGTTTCACAGTTACATCGTTCACCAGGTGTTTTCTTTGGTCAAAGTAGACACGCAAATGGTACAAAGTTGTACTCTGCTAGAATTATTCCTTTTAAAGGATCTTGGATAGAATTTGCAACTGATATTAACAATGTTCTTTATGCATATATCGATCGTAAAAAGAAGTTACCTGTAACAACTTTATTTAGAGCTATCGGTTATGAAAGCGATAAAGACATTTTAGAAATTTTTGATTTAGCTGACGAAGTTAAGGCTACAAAAACTAATCTTAAGAAATTAGTTGGAAGAAAATTAGCTGCAAGAGTTTTAAAGTCATGGATTGAAGATTTCGTTGATGAAGATACAGGTGAAGTTGTATCAATTGAACGTAATGAGGTTATTTTGGATCGTGAAACTACCATTGATGAGTCACATGTTGATTTAATACTTGATTCTGGTGTTAAAACTATCATTTTACATAAAGAAGATGTAAATAGTGCTGATTTCACTTTAATCTACAACACATTACAAAAGGATACTTCTAATTCACAAAAAGAAGCTATTGAGCATATATACAGACAGTTAAGAAATGCTGAACCACCTGATTATGAAACTGCAAAGAATGTATTTGAGAAGTTATTCTTTTCTGATACACGTTATGATTTAGGTGAAGTTGGTCGTTTCAGATTAAACAAGAAATTAGGTATTGAAACTGATGAAGAGTCAAGAGTTTTAACTCAAAACGACATCATTTTAATCATTAAATATTTAATTGAGTTGGTAAACTCAAAAGCTGATGTTGATGATATTGATCACTTATCTAACAGAAGAGTTAGAACAGTAGGTGAACAATTATATTCTCAATTTGGTGTTGGTCTAGCTCGAATGGCTAGAACAATTAGAGAAAGAATGAATGTTAGAGATAACGAGGTATTTACGCCAATTGATTTGATAAATGCTAAAACTTTATCTTCTGTAATCAATTCATTTTTTGGTACTAATCAATTGTCTCAGTTCATGGATCAAACGAATCCATTATCAGAGGTAACTCATAAACGTAGACTATCAGCTCTAGGGCCTGGTGGTTTATCACGAGAAAGAGCTGGTTTCGAAGTTCGTGATGTTCATTATACGCACTACGGACGTTTATGTACTATTGAAACACCAGAAGGACCAAATATTGGTTTGATTTCTTCATTGTGTGTGTTCGCGAAAGTTAACAAACTTGGTTTTATTGAAACACCTTATCGCAATGTAGAAAATGGTAAAGTTGCTATTGAGCAAGAACCAATTTATTTATCTGCTGAAGAAGAGGATGGTAAAATGATTGCTCAAGCTAACGCAAAAGTTGATGATAAAGGAAACTTTTTAACAGATGTTGTTAAAGCAAGGTTTGAAGGTGACTTCCCTGTTGTTCAACCTAATGATTTAACATTAATGGATGTTGGAGCTAACCAAATCGCTTCAATTGCAGCATCTTCTATTCCATTCTTGGAGCATGATGATGCTAACCGTGCATTAATGGGATCTAACATGCAACGTCAAGCGGTGCCATTATTGAAACCTAGTTCTCCAATTGTTGGTACTGGTATAGAAAGATTAGTAGCAAGAGATTCTAGGGTATTGATTAATGCTGAAAACAATGGTGTTGTTGAATACGTTGATGCAAATGAAATTAAAATTAGTTACGATTGGACAGAAGAAGATAAGTTAGCTTCTTTCGACAATGAATTGACTACTTACTCACTAACTAAGTTCGCTAAAACAAACCAAAGTACTTGTATGAACTTGAAGCCGATTGTTAAAAAAGGCGACAGAGTTGAAAAAGGTCAAGTTTTATGTGAGGGATATGCAACTCAGCAAGGTGAATTAGCTCTAGGACAAAACCTTAAAGTAGCATTTATGCCTTGGAAAGGTTATAACTTCGAGGATGCGATTGTTATTTCTGAAAGAGTAGTAAGAGATGATATTTTTACATCTATTCATATTGATGAGTACACTGTAGATGTTCGTGATACTAAGAGAGGGATGGAAGAATTAACTTCTGATATTCCAAACGTTAGTGAAGAAGCAACTAAAGATTTAGATGAGAATGGTATTATTAGAATTGGTGCAGAAATCAAAGAAGGTGATATTATTATAGGTAAAATTACACCTAAAGGTGAGACAGATCCATCTCCTGAGGAAAAATTATTACGAGCAATCTTTGGTGATAAAGCAGGTGATGTAAAGGATGCTTCATTAAAGGCAGGACCATCTTTAAGAGGAGTTGTTATTGAAAAGAAGTTATTTTCAAGAGCAATTAAAGATAGAAAAGCTAAAGCGCAAGATAAACCTATTTTAGAATCTTTAGATGTAGATTATGAAAAAGATTTTGCAGCATTAAAAGAAAAGTTAGTTGACAAACTATTAAAGATTTTAGGTGATACTAAATCAAATGGTGTTTACAACAACTTCCGTGAAGAAATCATTAAAAAAGGTTCAAAATTCTCACAAAAGAATTTATTGGTTATTGATTATTCAATTGTTAATCCTTCTAATTGGACGGCTGATGAAAAGTTAAATAGTTTAGTTGGTAGAGTTATTCATAACTTTACAATTAAAGCAAATGACTTATTGGGAGCTTACAAACGTAAAAAATTCCATATTTCAGTTGGTGATGAGTTACCAGCAGGAATTGTTAAGATGGCAAAAGTATACATCGCCAAGAAACGTAAGTTAAAAGTTGGTGATAAGATGGCTGGTCGTCATGGTAATAAAGGTATTGTTGCAAATATCGTAAAAGCGGAAGATATGCCATTCTTAGAAGATGGAACACCGGTAGATATCGTATTGAATCCATTAGGTGTACCTTCTCGTATGAACTTAGGTCAAATTTATGAAACAGTTCTTGGTTGGGCTGGTGAAAAATTAGGGGTTAAGTTTGCTACGCCAATTTTCGATGGAGCTAAGCCATCTGAAATTGATGAATGGACAGAAAAAGCAGGAGTTCCTAAATCAGGAAAGACATACTTGTATGATGGAGGGACAGGAGAGCGTTTTGATCAAACAGCTACAGTAGGTATTATTTACATGCTTAAATTAGCTCACATGGTAGATGATAAAATGCATGCTCGTTCTATCGGACCATACTCATTGATTACTCAACAACCGCTTGGTGGTAAAGCACAATTTGGTGGTCAGCGTTTTGGTGAGATGGAGGTTTGGGCTCTTGAAGCTTTTGGTGCATCTCATTTATTACAAGAAATCTTGACTGTGAAGTCAGATGATGTTAATGGACGTGCTAAAGCATATGAAGCTATTGTAAAAGGTGATAACATTCCAGAACCTGGTATTCCAGAATCATTTAATGTATTATTACATGAATTGAGAGGATTATGTTTGAACATTTCATTAGACTAAAATTGAGTTGTTAATTTATAGATATTAAGCAATATTATGGCTTACAGAAAAGATACACCAAAAACACAAAGTAGTTTCAATAAAATCACGATATCTTTGGCATCGCCAGAGCTGATTTTGGAACAATCTAGTGGTGAGGTATTAAAACCAGAAACGATTAACTATCGTACTTATAAACCAGAAAGAGATGGTTTATTTTGTGAACGAATTTTTGGTCCTGTAAAAGATTATGAATGTCATTGTGGAAAATACAAAAGAATTCGTTATAAAGGAATTGTTTGTGACCGTTGTGGTGTTGAAGTAACAGAAAAGAAAGTTAGACGTGAACGTATGGGACATATTTCATTAGTTGTCCCTGTTGCTCATATCTGGTATTTTAGATCTTTACCGAATAAAATAGGTTACTTGTTAGGTTTACCAACTAAAAAATTAGACCAAATCATTTATTATGAAAGATATGTGGTTGTTCAAGGTGGTGAAGCTAGAAATGCCGATGGTTCAGAGCTAAATCGTTTAGATTTCTTAACAGAAGAAGAGTATTTAGATATCCTAGATACTTTACCTAAAGAAAATCAGTATTTAGAGGATACAGATCCAAATAAGTTTGTTGCAAAAATGGGAGCTGAAGCTCTTTATGACTTATTGAAAACGTTAGATTTAGATCAAACGTCTTACGATTTGCGTCATGCAGCGAATACAGAAACGTCAGTTCAAAGAAAGAATGAAGCACTTAAGCGTCTTCAAGTTGTTGAGCAAATGAGAGAATCTCAAGGAAGAATTGAAAACAGACCTGAATGGATGGTTGTTCGAGTTGTTCCGGTTATTCCACCAGAATTAAGACCTTTAGTTCCATTGGATGGTGGAAGGTTTGCTACTTCTGATTTGAATGATTTGTATAGAAGGGTTATTATTAGAAATAACCGTTTGAAAAGATTAATTGAAATTAAAGCACCTGAAGTAATTTTACGTAATGAAAAGCGTATGCTTCAAGAATCTGTTGATTCATTATTTGATAATTCTCGTAAATCAAGTGCTGTTAAAACTGAATCAAACAGACCTTTAAAATCATTATCTGATTCATTAAAAGGTAAACAAGGTCGTTTTAGACAAAACTTACTTGGTAAGCGTGTTGATTATTCTGCTCGTTCAGTTATTGTTGTTGGTCCAGATTTAAAACTACATGAATGTGGATTGCCAAAAGATATGGCTGCAGAATTATACAAACCGTTTATCATTCGTAAATTAATCGAAAGAGGAATTGTTAAAACAGTTAAATCTGCGAAGAAAATTGTTGACAAGAAAGAACCTGTTGTTTGGGATATTTTAGAGAGTATTTTAAAAGGTCACCCGGTATTATTAAACAGGGCTCCTACTCTTCACCGTTTAGGTATACAAGCTTTCCAACCAAAAATGATTGAAGGTAAAGCTATTCGTTTACATCCATTAGTAACTACTGCATTCAACGCCGATTTCGATGGTGACCAAATGGCGGTACACTTACCATTAGGTAATGCTGCAATTTTGGAAGCTCAATTGTTAATGTTAGCTTCTCACAATATCTTAAACCCTGCAAATGGTGCACCAATTGCTGTACCTTCTCAGGATATGGTTTTAGGTTTATATTACATTACTAAAGGTAAGAGAACAACAGAAACAGAAATTGTTAAAGGTGAAGGAGGTGTTTTCTATTCACCAGAAGAGGTTACTATTGCTTACAATGAGAAACAATTAGATCTTCATGCGCACATCAAGGTTAAATCATATGATCTTAATTCAAATGGAGAACCTGAATTAATGATGATCGAAACTACTTGTGGTAGAGTTTTATTTAATGAAGCTGTTCCAAGAGAGGTTGGATTCATTAATGAAGTTTTAACTAAAAAGGCTTTAAGAGATATTATTGGTAAAGTATTGAAAATTTCTGGTACTTCTAGAACAGCTCAATTCTTGGATGATATCAAAGAAATGGGATTCCATATGGCCTTTAAAGGAGGTTTATCGTTCAATTTAGATGATATCATCATTCCTAAACAAAAAGTTGAATTAGTTGAAAAAGCAGAAGCTGAAGCAAATGAGGTATTGATGAATTATAACATGGGTCTTATTACTAATAATGAGCGTTATAATCAAATTATTGATATCTGGACACATACGAACTCACGTTTGACAAATACATTAATGGATCAATTGAAGAATGATAAACAAGGATTCAATTCGATTTATATGATGTACGATTCTGGTGCTCGTGGCTCGAAAGAACAAATTAGACAGTTATCAGGTATGAGGGGATTAATGGCGAAACCTCAAAAATCTGGTGCTACAACTCAAGATATTATTGAAAATCCGATTTTATCAAACTTTAAAGAAGGGTTATCAATTTTAGAGTACTTTATTTCTACTCACGGTGCTCGTAAAGGTCTAGCCGATACAGCTTTGAAGACTGCCGATGCAGGTTATTTGACTAGAAGGTTAGTAGATGTTGCTCAAGATGTTGTAATTTCAGCAGATGATTGTGGTACATTAAGAGGATTAGTTGCTACAGCTTTAATGAAAAATGATGAAGTTGTAGAGCCATTATCTGACCGTATTATTGGTCGAACATCTGTACATGATATTATAGATCCAGAAACTAATGAAGTAATTGTTAAATCTGGAGATTTAATTGTTGAAGAAAGCGCTGCTAAAATTGAGAAAGCAGGTATTGATGAAGTTGAAATTCGCTCTGTTTTAACTTGTGAAATGAACAGAGGAGTATGTGCTAAGTGTTACGGAAGAACTCTATCAACACACAGGCTAGCTCAGAAAGGTGATTCAGTTGGTGTTGTTGCAGCACAGTCAATTGGTGAACCTGGAACACAGTTGACATTAAGAACATTCCACGTAGGGGGTACTGCCTCTAATACTGCTAGTGAATCAGATTTAAAAGCAAAGGCATCTGGTAAATTGGAAATTGATGAATTAAGAACTATTGAAAAGAAAAATAGTGATGGTTCAACAAAAACAGTTGTAGTTGGAAGATCTGCTGAAATTAAAATTACTGATGAAACTACAGGAATTGTATTGATGAATACAAACATTCCTTATGGTGCTGAATTGATGTTGAAAGGAACTGGATCTATCAAGAAAGGTGATGTAATCTGTAAATGGGATCAATACAATGCCGTTATTGTTTCTGAGGTGACTGGTAAAATTGTATTTGATAACATTACTGAAGGTGTTACTTGTCGTGAGGAAGTTGATGAGCAAACAGGTTTTGCTGAAAAAGTAATCATTGAGTCAAGAGATAAGAAGAAAAACCCTTCTATTCACATTATAGATCCAAAATCTAAAGAGATTTTAAGAGAATACAGTTTACCTGTAAACGCACACGTATCTGTAAAAGAAGGAGATACAATTGAAGCAGGTGATACTTTAGTTAAAATACCAAGATCAGCTGGGAAATCGGGAGATATCACAGGAGGTTTACCAAGAGTAACAGAGTTGTTTGAAGCTCGTAACCCTTCTAATCCAGCAGTTGTTTCTGAAATTGATGGTATTGCTGAATATGGTAAGATTAAGAGAGGAAATAGAGAGATTCAAATTACTTCTAAAACTGGAGAGGTTCGTAAATATTTAGTACCATTATCTAAACATATTTTGGTACAAGAAAATGATTTTGTAAGAGCTGGTCAACCATTATCAGATGGAGCTACTACACCAAATGATATCTTAAATATTGAAGGTCCAACAAAAGTTCAAGAGTATATTGTGAACGAAATTCAAGAAGTTTACCGTTTACAAGGTGTGAAAATTAATGATAAACACTTCGAGGTAATCGTTCGTCAGATGATGTTAAAGTCAGAAGTAATTGATGCTGGAGATACTAAGTTTTTAGAAGGTCAATCGGTAAGAAAATCTGATATCATGGAGGAGAACGACTCTATTTTTGGACAGAAAGTCGTAGTTGATGCAGGAGATTCTCCAACATTGAAACCAGGTCAAATTGTAACTGCCCGTCAATTAAGAGATGAGAACTCTCAATTAAAAAGAGCTGATAAAAAGGTGGTAGAATATAGAGACGCAATTCCAGCAACATCTTCACCATTGTTACAAGGTATAACAAGAGCATCTTTACAAACGAAGTCATTTATATCTGCAGCTTCTTTCCAAGAGACAACTAAAGTGTTAAATGAGGCAGCATTATCTGGTAAAGAAGACAACTTACTGGGACTAAAGGAAAATGTTATTGTTGGTCATTTAATTCCTGCAGGTACAGGTATTAGAGATTTTCAAAACATGATCGTTGCTTCTAAGGAGGAGTTAGATTCAATCTCTGAATAAGATTAAATTTTATAATGATAGGGGCTGTGTTTCACAGCCCCTTTTTAATTTAAAGAAATATGAGTGAAGAAAATAAGAATGATAATCAAGTTAATATTGAATTAACTGAAGATATAGCGTTAGGCATTTATTCTAATTTAGCTATCATAACACATTCACCTACAGAAATTATATCTGATTTTATTCAGATGATGCCTGGAATGCCAAAAGGTAAAGTTAGATCAAGAGTTATTATGTCACCTCAAAATGCAAAACGATTTTTACATGCATTGAAAGAGAATATTCAAAAGTATGAACAACATTTTGGAGTAATTGAAGATCTTGATCAGCAAATGATGCCTCCTATGAATTTTGGCACACCTACAACTGAAGCTTAAGATGAATTAGATGATTTTCTATGAAAATTAGACATTAATGCGTATGGGAATTGAATTTCAATTCCCATTTTTATTGAAAATTAAGATTTGCAGACCATTCTGTTTGATTATTACAATTGTCTTTCACAATAACTTTGACATTCTTGTAACCTTTTATTTTCTTTGGGATATTAAAAATCAATGCATTTGTTTTGTATTCATATTCTGCAAGAAACCATTGATTATCAATAAATAGATTATAACTTTTTAATCCACTTTCTCTATCGTATATTTTCCATTTAATCGATTTTTGAGTGATTGATTTTGAAGTATTAAAATTCGAATTTGAAACGTATGGTTTATTGATGTCAGATTTAACTTCAAATTTCCCAAGATACTTAGAACGAGCACAAAGAGTATCATCTTTAATTATTGTTTTTAAATATTTATTATTTACGGTAAGGTATTTTCTTGAATCAGAAATCAAAGAAGAATCTTTAACTTTTATGTTAATTGGATGATGTATGGGAATAAACTCACTACCAAACTCAAATTTGAAGTCACCATTTTTAACTAAAGTACAAATTTCAGGTTGGTAAAATGTATAATTCTCTATTTCAATTCTGATATTATCTTCATTAAATGTATAATTATAAAATGGAGAGACTATATCTGCATCTATATTTAATCTTTCTTTATTAAAAGATTGATCATTTACAATCAGGTTGATTTTACATTTTGTTTTATTTGATTTTGTATCTTCTGCAAAGAAAGATAAATCTAGTGTGTCACTTTCCCTTGGAAATAATGCACCCAAATTATTCATTTTGTAGATGCCTAAAGGGTTGATTTTATTTTTAAATGATTTATGATATTTTCTATGAAGTGTTTTAAAATCTTTATAATCTGAATAGCAGTTAATATATCTTGTGTTATCAAAGGACACACTATCTATTTGGATTTTAGAAATTGTATCATTATCCAGTATTAGATAGTGTTTAAAGACACCAATCTTGTTGTGAGCTGAATCATATTGGTCAAACATATTTACTCCAACTCCAATACCACCATTTAAAGGAATAAAGTTTTCGGGAAGAGTAAAGTTTTTTGTATAATAATTTTGACCATTAGATAGTATAGGTATTTGAACAGACTTACTGTCAATAATGAAACCATTTTTATCCAATGCATATATTTTTAAAGAGTTGATTTTTGGTCTTTTATGGTCTGTAATATCATAACCATATAACAATGGGTTTAATGCGGTTTCAGTTTTTGTATCTCTTAATTCAAAATGTAAGTGAGGAGCCATTGAACCACCTGTATTTCCTGAAAGTGCAATTTTTTGACCTTTTTTGACCATGATTGAATTGGGTTCAGGAAAAATTTCAACTTCAAAGCTTTTTTGTTTGTATTGTTCTAAATTGATTATTGAATCAATTTTTCCTAGAAATTTACTACAATGTGCATAGACGCTAGTGATTCCATTTGGATGATCGATGTATATAACTTTTCCATAACCGTATGATGACACTTTAATACGAGATACATAACCATCTTCTACAGATAGAATGTTTAATCCCTCAATCCCTTTTGTCTTGAAATCCAACCCCATATGGAAATGGTTTGTTCTTAATTCTCCAAAATTTGCAGCGTAGAGAGGTCGGATTTCCAATGGATTACCAAAGTTATAATGGTTATGATTTTGAGCATTTGGAATAATGTATAAAGTAAAAAGCGAAACTATCAGCAAAAAAATATTTTTCATTTTTCAAAAATAATTGAATAAAAAAAATAATAAAAAGAATAGATTAAAATGTTGTTAATTTATACCACATTGTTAATTTTGTACAAAGTCGTTAAACTATGACCGAGAAGATTCAGAGTATAATTGAGCAGATTAAATTGAAAGGTAAAGAGTTACACTTTCAATTGGAAGAAGAGCGCGGAGTTGTGAAGTCAATTACTAGTGAGTTATCTGAGGTTAAAGCTGAAAAAGACAACTTAATTTTAGAACTGAAAAATTTAAATTTGATTTGTGATCGCTTAAAAGATGAAAAAAGTCAGGTTGAATCAGATTTAAAGTCTATCAAAAATGAGTTGGAAACGATGAAGGAAGAATCTGTCAAATTGGTTCAAATTGAGGAGAAGACTCAGAATGTCCAAATTGAAGAATTGGTAAGGGAAATTGAATACTGCATCAATCAGTTAAAGAAATAAAATGGCAAAAGTATCTTTAAAAGTCGTCGTAGCAGGAAGAACTTATCCTTTGACTTTAAATGAAGAAGAGAAGGAAAAAGTATTAAATGCTGCAGATGAAATTAATAAAGCAATTAAATTGCTTCAGGATAGCTATGCTGTGAAAGATATGCAAGATTTACTAGCTATGACAGCTTTACAATTGGCAACAAAGTCTAAAAATCAATCAACTGTAGAAACAAAGGTTATAGAAAAAGAACCTGATTACTCTACGATTGAAGAATCTTTAGAAGGCTTGGTGGCTGATTTGAACAGTTTGAAATAGATAGTTTTTAGATAAGTTTCCCCGCTCTTCATACTTTTTGTGTGATGTGTGGGGTTTTTTGTATAATTTAAAAGATAAAATGGAAATAGTAGTTGGTTTATTGATTGGTTTAATAGGTGGAGGAGCTCTAACCTATGTCATCTTAAATGTTGTCTTGAAAAATAAAAGGGAGCAATTGTTAAAAGACGCTCAAAATAAAGGTGAAGCGATAAAAAAAGAAAAGGTATTAGCTGCTAAAGAGCAGTTCTTGAAATTGAAAGAGGAGCATGAGTCTTCTGTTAAAGAGAAAGATAGAAGGCTTCAATCTTTAGAAGATAAAGTGAAAAATAAAGAGAAGACCTTAAATTCTAAAATCGAAGACTTAAGTAGAAAAGAGAAAGAAACTCAAAAGATTCAATCAGAACTTGATAATAAAATTCAAGCTGTAGAAACTAAGCATCAAGAATTAGAAAAAACACAGCAAAAGAGAGTTTTAGAGCTTTCTAAAATTAGTGGTATGTCACCTGAAGATGCAAAAAATCAGTTGATGGAAGCATTGAAAGATGAAGCTAGGTCAGGTGCGATGGTTCATATTAAAGAAATCGTTGAAGAAGCAAAATTAAATGCAAACGTTGAGGCAAAGAAAGTTGTGATTCAAGCGATACAACGTGTTGCAACTGAGCAGGCGATTGAAAATGCTGTTACTGTCTTTAATATTGACTCTGATGAAGTTAAAGGTAGAATTATTGGTCGTGAAGGAAGGAATATTAGAGCTCTAGAAGCAGCTACAGGGGTGGAGATTATTGTTGATGATACACCTGAGGCTATTATGTTATCTTGTTTTGATCCTGTTAGAAGAGAATTAGCTAGGTTAGCACTTCATCAATTGGTAACAGATGGTCGAATTCATCCAGCTAGAATTGAAGAAGTTGTAGCGAAGATTAGGAAACAATTAGAAGAGGAGATTGCAGAAACTGGTCGTAGAACCTGTATTGATTTAGGTATTCATGGTTTACATCCTGAATTAACTAGAATGGTAGGTAGAATGAAATACCGTTCTTCATATGGACAGAATTTATTACAACACTCAAGAGAAGTTGCTAATCTGTGTGCAATTATGGCTTCTGAATTAGGGTTGAATGTTAAATTAGCGAAACGTGCTGGTCTATTACACGACATAGGAAAAGTGCCAGATGAAGATCCAGAACTACCACATGCGATTTTAGGAATGAAATTAGCTGAGAAATATGGTGAGAAGTCTGAAATATGTAATGCGATAGGAGCCCACCATGATGAAATTGAAATGACAACAATGATTTCACCAATTGTTCAGGTCTGTGATGCTATTTCGGGAGCTAGGCCAGGAGCAAGACGTGAAGTAGTTGAGTCATATATTAAGCGATTAAAAGAATTAGAAGCTTTAGCGTTATCATATGATGGTGTTTCAACAGCATATGCTATTCAAGCAGGAAGAGAGTTAAGAGTTTTAGTTGAAAGTGAAAAGGTTAGTGATTTAAAAGCTGACGAGTTATCATTTGCAATTTCTCAACAAATTCAGACTGAAATGACTTATCCAGGCCAAGTTAAAGTGACATTGATTCGTGAAAAACGTTCCGTTAGCTACGCTAAATAATTACTACAATGAATAATATAGCAGGTAAGAAAGTATTAGTAACAGGAGGAGCAGGGTTTATTGGTTCCAATATTGTTGAAAAACTTTTAGAAAAAGGTGCTATAGTTACTGTTTTAGATAATTTATCTACAGGAAAATATGAAAATATTGTAGAGTTTGAAGGTCATTCAAATTTTACTTTTATTAAAGGAGATATTTGTGATGTTGATGTTTGTCAAAAAGCTGTTAAAGGTCAAGATTTAGTAACTCATCAAGCTGCTTTAGGTTCTGTACCAAGATCGATTGAATTCCCTCACAAGACTCATGAAGTGAATGCAACAGGTTTTTTGAATATGTTACATGCTGTAAAAGAAGAGGGTATTAAACGTTTTGTTTATGCTAGTTCTTCAAGTGTATATGGGGATAGCTCTATATCGCCAAAAGTAGAAGGTCAAGAAGGGAATTTACTTTCACCATATGCAGTAACAAAGCAATTGAACGAGAAATATGCTGGGGTGTATGCTAAATTACATGATATTCAAACTGTTGGTTTAAGATACTTTAACATATTTGGTCCAAAGCAAGACCCTAATGGAGTATATGCAGCCGCAATTCCAAAGTTTATTTCAAGATTAAGTAGTAACGAAGAGGTTATAATTAACGGTGATGGCTTACAGTCTAGAGATTTTACTTATGTTCGAAATGCTGTTCATGCTAATTTACTAGCTTTATTTTCAGAAACTATTGAGCAAAATAAAAATGTATTTAATGTGGCATGTAATGACTCTTTTACTTTAAATGATGTAATAGCTATATTAAAACATGGATTAGCTAAAGTTGGTGAAAATTCAAAATCAATTATTACACATGGCCCTGATCGTCCAGGAGATATAAAACATTCATTAGCAGACATAAGTTCAATTTCTAAAAAATTAGGATATAGTCCTTTATATTCTTTTCAAGAAGGAATAGATGAATATATTAAAACATTATAACGTTTTAAAGTAAAAATGTTAGGCAGGTTAAAATCAGATTTTTTAAGCTCAATTTTTACGCTTGTCTCAGGAACTTTTCTTGCCCAAATTATTACATATTTATTACAAATTGTAATATCTAGGTTATATGTCCCTGAAGAAATGGCATATTTATCTTTATACTCTAAAATTGTAGCTTTTACAGCTGTAATTGCGACTTTTAGATATGAAATGGCTTTTCCATTACCAAAGCGAGATGAACATGCATTTTCTCTTTATAAAGTTTCGTTTAAACTAACCTCAGTAGTAACAATTCTTTCTTTTTTTGTAGTTACTTTTTTATATTTTTTCTCAAATTTTGAATACGAAATAAAACTTTTGTTGTTTGCTATTCCATTTGGAATCTTTTTCACTTCGATGTATAATCAAGGTGTGAATTGGTCGATACGTACAAAACAATTTAAAAAAATTAGTTACTCCAAAGTTTTTCAGTCTCTCTTCAATGCTGGTTCGGCAACAATTTTAGGTTTTTTAAAAGTTGGTTATTTTGGATTGATATTCGGATATATACTCGGAGTTATTGGTGCATCTTCTTTATTTATTAATGATTTTTTCAATCACAAGATAAAACACAAGAAGTTTCAATTAAAAGGACGTAAATCTACGGTAGCAAAAGCATATAAAGAATTCCCTTACGTGAATTTACCTCATGTTATTATAGACTTGAGTAAAGAATTATTTATTGCGTTTTATTTGATTTATACATTTGAAAAAGAATTATTAGGACTTTATGATTTTTCGTTTCGCATGTTGAAAATTCCAATTGGAATTATTGGGTTATCAATAAACCAAGTTTTTTACAAAAAAGCAGCTGATTTACTGAATGAAGGAAAATCAATATACCCAACGTTAAAAAAGACTTTAATTTATTTAGTTTTACTTTCAATTATTCCATTTGTAAGTTTAATTTTATTTGGACCTGCGATTTTTTCATTTGTTTTTGGAACTGCATGGGAAAAGGCGGGTTATTATTCTCAAGTTATGAGTATTTGGTTGATGGCTAATTTTATTGCTTCATCAATTTCACAAGTACCTATATTATTGAATAAACAAAAGCAGTTTTTCTTGTTGAGTATTTTTGGAACAATGTTGTTAGTATTTTCAATGTTATTAGGTGAATTTTTCCCATATTTTTCAAATAATTTTAATCGTATATTGCTTGTTGTAAGTGTAGGTCAAGCAATTTTTTTATCTTTTGTTATCTTTTGGATTTTGTACATGGCTAAAAAATATTCTAATGATTAAGACTTTTTTGAAGAAAATATTATCCAATCGCTTGAGGAAAAGGCTAGCATTAAACGAACCTCAAATGATTTATGGGTATAAAATCCCTGGTCAAGATTTTCACTCGACTAGAGTAAGTAATTCAACCGTAATCGTTAATAAAGAAAATTTAAAATTAGGAAACCATGTTTTTATAGGTCATTATAACTTTATTGAGTCTTCGAATGGTATAACGATAAAAGATGGTACTCAGATAACAAATTATATTTCAATACTTTCTCATAGTAGTCATATTTCAATACGACTTTATGGTGAAAACTATCAAAAGCATGATGATCTTGTAGGGTATAAAAAAGGGAAAGTTGAGATTGGTGAATATACTTTTATTGGTCCTCATTCTACAATTCTTCCTAACTCAAAAGTTGGAAAGGGTTCACTCATAAAGCCTTATACACTGGTTAAAGGAGTTTATCCACCATTTTCCATCATTGAAGGTAATCCAGGTATCGTTGTAGGTTCTACTAAGGATATAGATAAAAAATATTTAGAGTCAAATCCTGAATTGAAAGTATTTTATAATCAATGGGCAGAAGAAAAAAAATAATAGTAGTGGGTTTACCACTTTTTAGTAAAAAGTTTGCTTCCGAATTTTCAAAATTTACAGATGAATACAGACTTATTGCTTTGGATACTTACTATTCAAAACTTGATAAGTTAAAATTTCTATTTCATATTTTAACAGCAGATTTAATTTTTTCTATCAACGGTTCATTGACAAAAAGTTTAGTCTTTGATCTTGCTTTTAGAAGAAAAATTCCAGTAATAATGAACTGGGTTGGAACAGATGTTGTTAAATCGATGCAAGCCTTCAAAAACAACACGTATGTTTCTAAATATAAAGATGAAGCAATTCACTTTTGTGAGGTTGATTGGATAAGAGATGAGTTAAAAGAAATTGGTATAGAAGCAGAAATCTCAAATTTTGCTAGTTTTGACAAGGTTTTTGAATTGAAGCCTACAAACAACCAGCGCTTAACAGTTTTGTCTTACATTCCAGATAATCGAGCTGAATTTTATGGAATTAATGATATCCTTGAATTATCCAAAAGTTTTCCTAATATTGATTTTTTAATTGTTGGAGGACATTCAGAAGGATATAAACCGCTTCCTGAAAATTATAAAGCAATAGGTTGGGTAAAGGATATGGGACCAATCTATGATAAGATTGATATTTGTATTAGGCATACGGAACATGATGGCCTATCAACATTTGTCTTGGAAGGATTAGCGAGAGGTAAGGTTGTGTTTTATAACAATAAGTTTAGTCATTGTCATTTCACGCCAAATTTGGATGCTTTGAAACTTCAAATTTCACAAGTTTTGAGTTCTTTTGATTCTGGAAGTAACATTCTTAATAATGAAGGGGCAGCTTTTATATCAACTGAGTTTTCTAAAGATGTGATTTTTAAAAAACTGAAAACAAAAATTGAGAATGTTATCGGATAAAACACCATTTAGAATATTAATTATTTCATACTTTTTTTTTCCAGATAAGGTTGTCGGTGCTTTGAGAACGTCATATTGGTATAAGAAATTAAAGTTAGAAAAAGATATTGATGTAGAGGTTATAACAGCCAATACAGCTTCTAATGGTCATGGAATACATATAATTGAGCAAAATAAAAGCTATAAATGGTATCACTTTATAAAAGATTTGGGTTTATTATGGAGCAAACCACTAAAAAAATTTATAAAATCAAATCAAATAAATAAACCAGATGTTGTAATTATATCTGGATCACCTTTTCTGCATTTTGGAATTGGAAAATATTTAAAAGCGAAATATGGATGTAAAGTTGTTTTAGATTATCGAGATCCATTTGCTATCAATCCGGGTTTTAAATCCTCGAAGTTGAAGATTCTAATAAAAATGTTTTTTGAAAAGAAATTTAATAAGGTTTCAGATGGACTCATTACAGTAAATCAATTTTGCGGAGAATTGATTCAAGGTTTTGATTTAAAGCCGAATGTAATTATTCAAAATGGTTATGATGAGACAATTCGTCCTAAAATTAAAACGATTAAAGATTTATCTAATCTTACTTTTTGTTACACAGGAAAGTTTTATTTTGATCCACATAGAATGATTAAGGTGTTTAATGAGTTAGGTTTAAATCTTGTTTATGCTGGAGCACATGATCTAAGCTCATCTAAATTTATTAAAAATAAAGGTTTTGTTTCCTACGAAGAATCTGTTGATATTATTAGTCAAAGTGATGTTGCAATTATTCAGACTTATGGAGAGGATTTTCAGTCGACAACTAAGATTTTTGACTACATACGTTGTAAAAGAATAATCCTAATTATTTCAGATTTACATATTAAGCAAGGTAGTATTTATGAAGAGTTAAAAGGTTACCCAAATGTTTATTGGGCTAAAAATGATATAAAATCGATAAAAGAAACTATTGGTTTAATTCAATCATCAAATTATATTGAACCAACGGTTGACTTTGAGTTAAAATACTCAAGAAATCATCAATATAAACAAATGCTAAATTTTATTAAAGAGATAAATGGTTAAGCAAGTTGAACGTATAATATATTTTGGTGCATTACTTTATGCTTTGGTTTGTTTTACAGACGGCTTCTTTATTCCAGTAAGTTTTGCATTAGAGTTAGATAATTATTTATTTCCTTTTGGATTCTTAAATTTATTAATTGTCCTTGGGAAATATAAAAAAACACGTTTTTTCTTTCTAAGTTTTATTCTTGTTTTCTTATGGAGTGCCGCAGTTGATTATGTTAAGTTGGACAAAATTTCAATTTCTAATTTATTACATTTATTTTATTTCATAAAGTGGCCTACTTTAATGAGTGTCTTCGCAATATCTTTTTTAACATCTAATAGGTCATTTAATATCCATAAAGTAATGGATATTTTGTTTCTATCATCAATGGGTTTATGTATCTTAATGATGGTGAATCCATTTGGAATAGGCGAGTATTTACAGAATATTTTTGCTCCAAAAGAGTATATTAATTTCATTTATTATAATTTCCCAGGTACGTACCGCTTAGCAGGTGTTTTTCTGAATGCTAACGATAATGCATTATTCATAGCTGCATTTATTCTTTATTATCTTTTTTATCGAACAAAGAGAGAGTGGTATTTTATAGTTTTGGCAATTTCGATGTTTTTCGTAACACAATCGAGAACAGTTTTTTTAGGACTATTACTTCTGTTGTTTTTGTTTTTTGCAATAAAATATTTCAAAGGGAAAATTGTAATTACAGGTAGATTGAAAGGGCTTATTTTAGTAAGTCTTTTGATTTTGATTTTGATTTTTTCGGCATCTAGAAATCTTCAATCTTTATTTACTGGTCAGGCCTTTCAATCAAATTCTATAATGACTCGATTTGAAAATTTTGAAAATTTTAAAGGAAACACAAAAATTAATCAATGGGTAGGTCAAGGAGTGGTTAGTAATCCTGTTGAGGAAATTGGATTTTATATTGATTCAGAGGTTGTTTCAGTTTTAATCCAATTTGGGTTTGTTGGTTTTTTATTGTGGGGAATAATTTTTCTTTCAGTTCTGTTTCTAACTAAAAAACATCATTTAAATTACTTTCTTGCCTGTTATTTTACTTTAATTTTAATAGCTTCTTTAACAAATTATACGCTTTTAGGTGGGCATTCAGGGATCATTATTTCATTCTTCACTGCCGTCCATTTCTTTTTAAATAGAGAAAAATTAATGTCCCAATAAAAAATCCAAGTATACCATAATAAAGTGTGCTGGAAGAAATAGAATAAGATTCTAAATAAGAAAGCCTTAAGTAATTTACATACTTATTATTGATGGTTTGTTTTATTGTTTGATTTAAGGTTTTTATGTTATCAATATTGGAGTATATTTTGAACTCAGATTTTTTTCTTTCCGAAGAATTGAGCTCTAAATCTTTATTGTGGTAATTACTGAAAGATAGGTTTTTATTAATGGTCAAAAATGTATCATTAATAAGATAATCAGGTAAAAATGCTGTGTTTTTTGTGTCGTATTCGTAAAAATAGATGTAAATTTTTTTCTGAGAAACAATACCAATTAATAGTCCAGTTAAAAGACCTAAAAAAGTAGTTTGTATAATCGGTTTATATTTAGAATAAAAACTTAACAATTCTTTGTAGCTTTGCTTTGGTAAAAGTGCAAAATTAACAAAATGACCGATAAAAAAAAGGTTCTGATTCTTGCTGATATAAATTCTATTCACACCCAGAAATGGGTAAAAAGTTTGATGTGTGATTTTGACATTTTCTTGTGCTCAATTGATCCAATCCAAAATAGAACGACTATGATAGAAGATTTATTATCAAAAGTTCAGTTTTATTCATCGGAAAAAAGACTATCTAATACGAGTAATAAGTTATTATTTCTCAAATTTTATTTACAATTAATTCGAATTAAAACAGCATTTAAACCTAATATAATTCATAGTCACTACGCTACTTCTTATGGTTTACTTGGTAGATTGTTATTTTTCAAGCGATTTTATATTTCGGTATGGGGGTCCGATATATTTGAGTTTCCATTAAAGTCAACACTCCATAAAATAATAATCAAATTTATTTTAAAAGGTGCTTCAAAGCTTTTTTCAACAAGTTCAATTATGGCTTCTGAGATTAAAAAATATACAAATCAAGATGTAACTGTTATACCTTTTGGGATTGATACTAAAAAGTTTAAACCTTTCTCTATTGAAAGGCAAAAAACTAGTTTTACCATTGGAACGATTAAAAGTTTAGAAGAATTATATGGTATTGACCGTTTAATTGAAGTTTTTGAACATGTATTTCAACAAATTCCTGATGCTACCTGTGTCATTTATGGCTCTGGTTCTAAAGAAAAAGATCTTAAACAACTAATTAAAAATAAGAAGCTAGATAATCATATTTTTTTGAAAGGAAAGGTAGCAAATGATAAAGTCCCTGAAATTTTATCAAGTTTTGATTTGTTTTGTGCATTTTCAAGAAGTGAAAGCTTCGGGGTTGCAGTTATAGAGGCTTCTTCATGCTCTGTTCCAGTATTAACATCTAATGTTGGTGGTTTACCAGAAGTTGTTAAAGAAGGGGAGACAGGTTATTTATTCGATTATGATCCGATTGATATATCTAAAAAAATAGTTTCTCTATACAATAATCCATCCTTAAGAAATGAACTCGGAGTTAATGGAAGAAAATTTGTTCTAGAAAATTACGATTGGCAAAAAAGTGTAGATATGATGAAGCAATATTACATATGTTAAACAATTTAAAAACATCAATTTCATTTGAAAACGTTTTCACTTTTGTGTTAGCACTTTCTTCTTGTGTTTTTTTATTTGCTCCAAAAATTGTAACAATCAGTTTTCTATTAATTTTTGGAGTTCAAGTTTTTGGATTGATTAAGCGTAAAATTACATTTAATGTAAATAAAACAACTTATTTATTGGTGTTGTTTTACCTTGTTTATTTAGTTGGTTGTTTATTTACAGAGGACTATAATCAAGCAATGAAATATTTAGAATATAAATTAGCTTTTATACTTCTTCCAATTCTGTTTTCATTTCAACCAACAAAAAAGATAAAATTAAAACAAGTTTTTCTTTTGTACATAATAGGTGTAATTGGGTTGACATGTTTTCAATTAATCAATAGTTTCTATTACTATACAACTAACGGAAATATTAAGTTTTTTTATGCATCTTATTTTTCATTTATACATCACCCAACATATTATTCATCCTTTGTTTTAGTAGCGTTAGGGATTTGGTTTAAGTTCTTCAAAGATTCTTTTAATACCATTTTATTTTATTTAGGCTGCTTGATTTTATTGACTGGTATTTTCCTTTCGATGTCATTATCGACTTTAATATTATTTTTTTTAGTAATTATAATTGCGTTGTTGATTCAGTTAAAAAAGAAATTGAGTTTAAAATATTTCAGACTTACAATTTTGATTTCACCATTTATATTTTACTTGACTCTTAATTTCGTTCCAGTTATTAATTCTCAATATTTTGCATCTAAATTATACGTTGAACGTTTTTTAAGTAACCCCAAACAATTCGTTTCAAAAAGTAATTACAAGAAAGGAGGTAATATAACTCGTTTAATTATGTGGACAGCAAGTGTTGCTGAAATTAAAGAACATCCTTTTGGTGTAGGTACAGGTAATGTCGATATCTATTTATCAAAGCGATTAAAATCATATGATCAAGTTGAGATGGCAGAACATTTTTATAACCCTCATAACCAGTATTTCCAAACAACATTAGAGGTTGGTCTATTTGGTTTGGCTGTTTTGATTTGGCTTTTAACGGTATTATTTTTTTATGCGTATAGAAATAAAGATATAGTTTTATTGTTAGTTGTTGCTAGTTTGACTTTCAATTCCTTGTTTGAATCAATGTTACAGAGACAAAGCGGAATTGTTTATTACAGTTTTTGGATTTGTATATTGTTAATTTATTCTACTAAACCAAAAATGAAAGCAAGTATTGAATCCCTAGAATAAATAAATTAACTTTGTAAAAAAAAGAACATGTTAGGAAAGAAGAAAAGTAAAGTTTTAGTACTAGCACCTCACACAGATGATGGTGAGTTTGGGTGTGGAGCAACCATAGCTAAACTAATAGACGAAGGACACGATGTTTATTATGCTGCATTTTCTGCATGTCAACAGTCAGTTTTACCTCAGTTCCCATCTGACATATTGATTACAGAGGTTAAAGAAGCAACTAAAATTTTAGGAATAAAGCCCGAAAACTTAATCTTGTTTGAATATGATGTAAGAACATTTGGTTACCACAGACAAGAGATATTGGATGATTTAATAAAACTAAGAGCTCAAATAGACCCTGATATTATTTTCATTCCAACGTTGACTGATGTTCATCAAGATCATCATACCATTGCTGAAGAAGGAATGAGGGCATTTAAGTTTAAGAGTATTCTGTCGTATGAGTTACCGTGGAACAACTTTTCTTTTACTACTTCAAGTTTTGTTCATTTAGACGAGAAATATATTCAAACTAAAGTTGATGCTTTAAAAGCATACCATTCTCAAGCTCATAGACCATATTCAGATGAAGACTTTATTCGTTCTGTAGCAAGAACAAGAGGAGTTCAAATTGGTACTAAATATGCCGAAGCATTTGAAGTAGTTAGATGGATAATTGATTAATTATATGAATTTAAAAGCGGTAATTAATTTTATAGACCCTTTATCAGTTGAACTTAAACATTCAACAAGTCAATTAGTTTTTAAAAAACTTGAAGATCCATCATTTGATGAAAAATGTTTGGGCTGGTGTTCAGATAAAAATTTAGAGGTTTTATTTCAAATAAAGTCAGGAACAATATTAATTTCAGATGAAGGTAATAACTTTTGCAATGAGCATAATTTAAATTCCTTTAATAGGTTGATTGTAAAACATCCCAGAAAGTCATTTTTTGCTACGGTTAAGCATTTTCTGAATGAAGTTAAAACTTTTGGGAATATTTCACCTTCAGCAGTCATTGATCCATCTGTTAAGATTAATAAAGGCACTGTAAATATTGGTCACAACGTAGTAATTGAAAGAGATGTGACTATTGGTGATTATGTAGAAATTCAAGCAAATACAGTAATTAATCAAGGTTCAATTATTCACAACCATGTGAAAGTTGGGTCCAATAATACTATAGGCGGTGTTGGCTTTGGTTATGAACCAGATGAAAATGGCAATTATGATATAATTCCACATATCGGAAATGTGATATTATCGGAAGGTGTTGAAATAGGTAACAATACGTGTATAGATAGAGCTGTCTTAGGTTCTACATATTTAGGTAAAAATGTTAAGGTTGATAATTTAGTACATATCGCACATGGGGTACAAATTGGTGATAACAGTTTAATTATTGCTAATGCAATGTTAGCAGGAAGTGTTAATGTTGGAACAAATGTTTGGGTTGCCCCAAGCTCATCAGTTAGACAAAAACTTACGATTGATGATAACTCAACAATTGGAATGGGTAGTGTTGTTGTAAAGGATGTAGAGAAGTCAACAGTGGTAGCAGGAGTACCAGCAAAAGAATTGAAGAAATAGAAGAATGAGAATTTTATTTTTAACACAATATTACCCTCCCGAAGTTGGCGCTCCTCAAAACAGGCTTCACGAACTAGCTTTACGTTTAAAGAGTAAAGGTGCAGAGGTTGAAGTTTTAACAGCAATGCCGAATTATCCTAAAATGGAAATTGAAGAGTCATATAGAGGTGGTAAAATAAAGGAAGAGTATATTGATGGAATTAAAGTCTATCGTTCTGGTATTTTTGTTTCTAAGTCTAGTTCAATTATTCATCGTTTATTAAATTATTTCAGCTTTGTTTTCACCTCTTATTTTAAAGGTCGAAAATTAGTTAATTATGATTTTTTACTAGTTGAATCTCCTCCTTTATTTCTGGGATATTCTGCTATGGGTCTCGCTAAAAAACTAAAAGCTAGATTAATTTTCAATGTTTCTGATTTGTGGCCAGAAAGTGCAGAAAAATTAGATTTGGTTAGTAATAAGTATCTGCTTAAATTGGCATATGATTTAGAAAAAAAATGTTATAATAAGGCTAAATTAGTAACAGGTCAAACACAAGGAATCGTTGATGATATCAAAGGGCGCTTTCCATCTAAAGATGTGTTTTGGTTACCTAATGGAGTTGACTTAGAATATTACAATCCAAATCAAATTAAAAGTGATTTTAGATTGAAAAATGGATTTGAAGCTTCTGATTTATTGTTTTTTTATGGGGGGATTATCGGTCATGCTCAAGGTTTAGAAGTTATCTTAGAGGCTGCAAATCAATTAAAAGCTTATCCTAACATCAAATTCATAATTCAAGGAGCAGGACCTGAAAAAGAGAGGTTGTTAATTCTAAAAGAAAAGTTAAAATTGGATAATGTGTTCTTTTTTAATGCAGTGAATAAAAATGAAATGCCTTCAATTTTGAAAGGTGTTGACGTAGCTCTAGTTCCATTAAAGAAATTAGAATTATTTACGGGAGCTATTCCTTCTAAGATTTTTGAAGCTTTAGCAATGGAGAAAGCTCTTTTATTAGGAGTAGACGGTGAGGCTAAAAAACATTTTATAGATAAAGCAGATTCGGGTTACTTTTTTGAGCCAGAAAATGTCAAAGATTTAGTAGACAAAATAGTTAAACTTGAACAAAACCCTGAAGAATTAAAGCGTAAAGGACAAAATGGAAGAGCTTATGTAAATGAATATTTCAATAGAAATAACATCGCAACTTCATTTTATGAAAAATTAAAAAACGTATAAATTATGATACCATTTTCGCCTCCAAGAATTGATAATAAGACAATAGATGAAGTTGTTGTTGCTTTGAAGAGTGGTTGGATTACAACAGGTCCAAAAACAAAACTATTTGAGAAAGAAGTGACAGCTTATTGTAATTCAAAAGTAAGTGTAGCTTTAAATTCTGCAACTGCAGGATTAGAGTTAGTTTTGCGTTGGTTTGGTGTTAAAGAGGGAGATGAGGTTATATTACCTGCCTACACTTATTGTGCTACAGCAAATGTTGTTGTGCATTGTGGAGCAAAGCCTGTATTTGTTGATGTTAACGCTTCAGATTTTAATATCTCTATTGAAGCGATTAAAAATGCAATTACATCAAAGACAAAAGTAATTATGCCTGTCGATTTTGCAGGACTTCCATGTGATTATGACCAGATTAATCAGTTGGTAAAACAAAATGAAATAGTATCCAGGTTTCATGCAGATACTGATGAACAAAAGCAACTAGGGCGAATTTTGGTTTTATCTGATTCTGCTCATTCTTTTGGTGCGATATATAATGGAAAAAAAGCTGGTTCTTTAACAGATGTTTCTGTTTTTTCTTTTCATGCAGTCAAAAATTTGACAACTGCTGAAGGAGGTGCAATTTCATTCAATTTACCTGATAATTTTGATCATGATGCTATATACAAAAAGTTTTGTGTGACTTCTTTACATGGTCAAAATAAAGATGCTTTGGCTAAAACTCAAAAGGGAAATTGGAAGTATGATATTGTTGAAGCAGGTTATAAATGCAATATGACAGATATTGCTGCGGCGATAGGTCTAGTCGAATTAGAAAGGTATGACAGAGAAACATTGGTTCAAAGAAAACATATTTTTGATTCATATACAGAAAAATTTGCTCAATATGAGTGGGCTGAAATTCCACCTTATGAGACAGATAATAAAACATCCTCTTATCATTTATTTCCATTGAGAATTAAAGGGATTTCTGAAGCTCAACGAGATTTGATTATTCAGTCGATTTTTAATCAAGATGTTTCTGTGAATGTTCATTTCATTCCAGTTCCTATGATGTCATTTTACAAAGCTCTAGGCTATTCAATTGAACCTTTTCCAACAACATATAATAACTTTAGCAGGGAGATTTCATTGCCTGTATATTATGATTTAACTGATGAACAGGTGTCTCAAGTTATTAACGCTGTAATTAATGCTGTCGAAGTGGTTTTGTAATGAAACGGTTGTTTGATATCTTATTTAGTTTATTTTTTTTGTTCATTTTTTTTCCTTTTGGAATTATAATTTCCTTTTGGATTTTGATTGAATCAAAAGGTGGTATTTTTTACAAACAACAACGTGTAGGTTTATCGGGTAAACCTTTCTTTCTGTTAAAATTTCGTTCGATGCGACCAAATGCTGACAAGTCAGGTAAGTTAACGATTGGAATGCGTGATCCACGAATCACGAAATCGGGACTTTTTATTCGAAAGTATAAACTAGATGAATTCCCTCAATTCATAAATGTTTTAAAAGGAGAAATGAGTATCGTAGGACCGAGACCTGAAGTGCAAGAATATGTTGATTTATACACAGAAACTCAAAGACAAATATTAAATGTTAAACCTGGTATTACAGATTACGCATCTTTAGAATATTTTAATGAAAATGAAATTTTAGGAAAATCGGATAATCCACAACAAACATATATAGATGTTGTAATGCCTGAGAAACTTAAATTAAATCAAAAATACATTTCAAGACCAACAATTGCTCATGATATCCAAATAATGTGGAAGACTTTTGTTAAGATCATTAAATAATGTTTGATATTAGTCTGATTTACACTAGTTTACTAAAAAAGCAATTGAACAACCAACGAGAATACTTGCTAATTTCATGACATTGAACTTGTGATTTTCATTTGTTTCAAAAATAATTGTTGTTGAGATATGTAAAAACATTCCAACAACAATTGCTAGAATAATATTGAAATCAATAGCGATTGTATGATTTGCAGTTGTTCCAATAAATACTCCTAGAGGTGTCATTAATCCAAAAGCTACCAAAACTACCCAAGCTTTGTATTTTGAAAGTTGAGAGCTAAGTAATAAGGTCATTAAAGCTACAGCAACAGGCAATTGATGAAATAAAATAGCAAGCAATAAAGATGAATCACCATGTTGATGTGCAGACTCAATAATGTGTTCTGAATATTGATTTCCCAGAGGAATTCCTTCTAAAAACGAATGAATGGATAATGAAATAAATAACCCCCAAGGCATTTTTTGGTTCTTGTGAATATGAATATGGCCATGTTCTATTCCTCCTGAGAAATATTCTAAAATAAGCTGAACAAGAAAACCAATCAGAATAAAAACACCAATGTTATTAGTTTTAGAATGATATAGTTCAGGAACGAAATGAATAAAGGCTATGGACAATAAAAAGCCACCACTAAAGGATAACAACAGTTTAATTAGTGTTTGTTTGTTTGAAGAGTGTAAATAGGTAACTAAAAATCCTCCTATTACAACTGATAGAATTAAACTACCATATATAAAAAATTCTTCCATTAAATTCTTTTAGTGATAAAAATTAGTCGGTCTGATAAATCTTCGTCAAATGGATTTAAATCAAAATCTCCAAAAGTTTCTAAGATTTCAAATTTTCCTTTGAAGAGATTTTCAAAATCATTTTTTGTTATTGCTTGGACACGTTCAGTATAATTGAAGTCTTGATCGTTGTCTTCAAAAGAAATTGACTTATAGATGTGATGATGATCAAATTTACGTTCAATTTTAAAGTCAATACCATCAATGTGCTTTATCTCCGATTTGACTAAATTTTTAACAACTTTTTTACAATTCATAAAGTCAATTACAAGTATTCCATTTTGATGAATAGCATTGTAAATTGAATCAATAACTTTTGTATTTTCGTTTTGCGTATCAAAGTATCCAAAACTTGTAAAAAGGTTGAAAACTGCTTCAAATTTATGATTTAAGATAGGGTCACGCATATCATGAACCTCAAAGCTTAAATGACTATTTGAAAATTGGCTAGCATGAGCAATACTTTCATCAGAAAGATCAACACCGATAACATCCATTCCTAAGCGATTTAAAGTAATCGAATGCCTACCCTTACCACAAGCTAGATCAAGAATTTTAGATTTTAAAGGTAGTTTTGTGAAGTTAACAAGATTTTTAACAAACCTTTCCGCTTCTTTATCGTCACGATTTTTATATAATGTGTGATAATATGAAGTGTTAAACCAATCTTTAAACCATTCATTCTTTTTCATAGTGCAAATATAATGTAAAATAGAAATCACATACTTATGGTGATTTAATATTTGTGAAATGAATTTATCTTAATTTTATGTTTTTATTGTTGGTTATGTATTTTAGTTTGACTTAATATGAAAATCGTAGGAGTAACAGGAGGAATAGGTTCTGGTAAAAGTGTTATTTGTAAAGTTTTAGAAAAATTAGGACATCCTGTTTTTTATTCTGATAGTGTCGCTAAAGAATTAGTTGAAACAGACCCCATAATTATCCAAGAATTAACAAATTTAATTGGTAAAGAACTTTATGATGGTGGTTTTCAAAAACATATTTTAGCTCAAAAAATATTTAATAATTCGGAAATAAAACAAAAGGTAAATCAAATTATACACCCTAGAGTTAGACTATCATTTGATTATTGGAAAGCAGCTCAAAATTCACCTTTGGTTTTCAATGAAGCAGCAATTTTATTTGAAACAGGAATGTATAAAAAATACGATGCGGTCATTTTGGTTACTGCCCCTCAATCAATCAAAATGAAGCGAGTTACTTCTCGAGATGGTTCATCTGAAGATGATGTAAAGGCAAGAATGAATAATCAATGGACTGACGAAGAGAAAATCAAACTAACAGATTTTATTATTGTTAATGATGATAAATTACCTGTTTTGCCTCAGGTCGATAATGTAATCTCTAATATTTTAACTCTTGATTCTAGGTAGCTTTTAATTTTTTAATTCCTCCTCAATAATTTCAGTCCAAAATTCTTTTATAGATTTCCCTGCACAACTTATCATTTGAGGAGCTATACTTGCTGGAGCAAAGCCTGGAGTTGTATTGACTTCAATGACGTATGGAATGTTATTAACAACCATAAAGTCAATACGTGCAATTGATTTTAATTGTAGCAATTGATAGATAAATTTTGCTTTTTCTTGAACGGCATCTCTAATTTCATCAGAAACTCTTGCGGGAGTGATTTCATCAGCTTTACCATTATATTTAGCTTCATAATCAAAAAAGTCATTTTCAGTAGCTATTTCTGTTAATGGTAGCGCTTGAACTCCATCTTTGTTTCTGTAAACTCCGCAAGTAACCTCTGTACCGTCTAAAAAAGCCTCCAATAAAACAGTTTTACCCTCATTAAAGGCAAAATCAATCGCATTTGTTAGCTCTTCTGCTTTTTTGACTTTTGAAATTCCGTAACTAGAGCCTGAATCAGATGGTTTTACAAAGATGGGTAAACCCAATTCAGACAAAATATGTTCATTAGAAAATTGGTTTTTATTGGTCATAAAAATGGATTTAGCAACAGCAATGTCAAATCCATTAAGGAATTCATTACAATACCATTTATCAAAAGAAAGTTCTGACGCTAATGCTCCTGAATTGATACATGGAATACCTTTCATTTCAAGAAATGCTTGAATCTTTCCATTTTCTCCAGGATCTCCATGAATATATACGATTCCATAATCTAATTGAATACTTTTTTGTTGGAACTGAAAAGAAAGGGAATTTAAGTCTATCAAACATTCTTCGTCTTGGTAACGAGCAATCCAATTATCTTTTGATACAACAATTAAAAAAACATCGTATCCATCGGGAAAGTTGTTTAAAATTGTAGTTGCACTTTTAATTGATATTTCATACTCAGAAGAAAAACCACCACAAAAAATTCCAATCTTTTTCATTTTATATGTCTTAAAATCAAAACTAAGATAGTGGTTAATCTAGTTTACTCAATAATGATTTTAAAAAGTTATGAGCATTGATTTTTTCAAAATTGAATTCTCACTAATCAAAATTTTAATACCTTTCAGTATGAAATTTGTCTTTAATCTTATAGTCTAATCAATTTATTCCTCAAATTCTCCACCTAATAATTCTGTACTTTCATTGCTTGGAAGCTCTTCGACTTTTTTCAATTTAGATAACATCAAACGAGTTCTAGTTCCAACTAATGTTTCCAACTCTTTATTAGCGTCTTCTAATTTTTTCTGCGCTTTTTCCAACACACCTCCAAACTTACCAAACTCAGTTTTAACAGCACCTAAAATTTGCCAAACTTCACTGCTACGTTTTTGAATAGCCAGTGTTTTGAAGCCCATTTGTAAACTATTTAGCATTGCAGCTAAAGTCGTTGGACCAGTAATGATGATTTTATAATCTCTTTGTAACAAGGCAATGACTTCCGGTTGACGAACAACTTCAGCGAACAATCCCTCTATCGGTAAAAACATAATTCCGAAATCAGTTGTATTTGGTGGATCTATGTATTTGTCTCGAATGTCTTTTGCGAATTTTTTAATGGATTGAATTAAAGCTTTGTTCGCTGATTCAATTCCAGCAACATCACCTTCATCATAAGCAGTTTGTAAACGCACATAATCTTCTTGAGGGAATTTAGCATCGATTGGTAAATAAACTTCTTTACCATTATCATCTTTACCCGGAAGTTTGATAGCGAATTCAACATGGTCATTTGATCCTTTTTTTGTCTTAACGTTTGCCTCATATTGTTCTGGAGCCATAATTTGCTCCAAGATATTACCCAATTGAATTTCACCAAGAACACCTCTCGTTTTGACATTACTTAATACACGTTTTAAATCACCAACACCATTGGCTAAATTTTGCATTTCCCCCAATCCTTTTTGCACAGCTTCTAAACGTTCACTTACTATTTTAAAGGATTGACCTAAACGTTCTTCAAGTGTTTTATGTAGTTTTTCATCAACCGTTTCACGCATTTTTTCTAGCTTTTCAGCAGTAGCCCTCACTAACTCATCTTGTTTAGTAGCCATTGCATCAAACTTTTGCTTTTGAAGATCATTAAAATTTTTAACATTAGTAGAAAATAGTTCTCCAAATTGCCTCAAAGAGTTGGCTAATTCTTCTCGATTCTCTTTCGCATTTTTCCTCAATCCTTCTGAAATATATTGAAGTTTTTCTTCTAGTTTAGAGGTTAATTTATCAAGTCCATTCGAGAGCTCTTCTCTATTTTCTTTCAGTGTAGCATTTAATTCCAAACGGTTATTTTTTAATTCTGTTTGTAATTGTTCGCGAATTGTTTCTGATAAGTTTTGACTATTATTTTTTGATTGTTTTGACAAAATCAAAAGGACAATAATTATTAAAACAAGGATTAAACCTATGATGACAAATTCCATAATAATATTTCTTGCTGATGTTCTCCTTCAAAGATATGTAAAATTAAAGTATCTTTATCTTATTATATTCTCCCTAATATTAAACGGTATGAAAAAAATTGCACTAATAACTTCTGGAGGAGATGCTCCTGGTATGAATGCTTGTGTGAGAGCAATCGTTAAAACTGCGATTAATTATGATATTATTCCTTTTGGAATTTTCGATGGTTATCAAGGAATGATTGAAAAAAGAGGGATGGAATTAACTTATCAGGATGTTGATAATATTATTTATCAAGGAGGAACGATTTTAGGTACAGCAAGAAGTGAAGAATTTACGACTATAGAGGGAAGAAAAAAGGCAATCGCCTACCTAAAAGAGCAGGGGGTTGATGGGTTAATCGTTATTGGAGGCGATGGTTCATTTATGGGAGCTAATATTTTAGGTCAGGAGATGGAAATTCCAATTATCGGGATTCCTGGGACCATTGATAATGATATTTTTGGAACAGATCATACTATTGGTTATGATACAGCTTTAAATACGGTTGTTGATGCAGTTGATAAAATTAGAGATACAGCAAGTAGTCATCATCGTGTCTTTTTCGTTGAAGTTATGGGGAGAAATGCTGGTTTTATCGCGTTAAATTCAGCGATAGCTTCTGGAGCTGAATCAGTTTTGATTCCTGAAGAGGTGACAGATATTAATAAGTTGGTTAATCAAATAAAAACTCAAAATAAAGGACGAAGAAGTACAATTATAATTGTAGCAGAGGGAGATGATTTGGGAGGGGCAAAAGGAATAACAGAAAAGGTAACTCCATTATTACCCAATTATAATGTGAGATATAGTATTTTAGGATATTTACAAAGAGGCGGAAGACCATCTGCTTTTGATCGAATTATCGCAACAAGGATGGGGACTTATGCGGTTGAGTTGTTGATGGATGGAAAGACGGATTTAATGGTAGGTATATTTGGAGATAATTTAGCAACGTGTTCGATACACAAAAGTATAAAAGAACATGCAGTACCAGCATTATCGAAGTTAGATTTAATTGCTAAATTGCGAACTCAAAAGTAAATTATGTCATTGAAAGGGAAAGTCATAAAATCTACAGGGAAATGGTACTCGGTTGAACTTGAAGATGGTTCAATAGTAAACTGCCGAATCAGAGGTAAGATGCGTATGAGTAAATTGAGAACGACAAACCCTGTTGCTGTAGGTGATCATGTAATTATTTCAGATGATGAAGACAATGATGGTAATCGAGTAATTTTAGATTTTGAAGATCGAACAAATTACATTGTAAGAAAATCTATCAATTTAAGTAAACAAATGCAGATTTTAGCTGCTAATGTAGATCATGCTTATTTGTTGGTAACAATTAAATCTCCCGTTACACATATTGCTTTTATAGATCGTTTTTTGGTAGCAGCTGAATCTTTTCGTATTCCAGTAACAATCTTATTTAACAAAGTAGATACTTATTCTGATGATGATCTAGAATATGTTGATGCGCTCATTTATATGTATGAAGGAGCTGGATACAATTCTTATAAAATTTCTGCGAAACGTCCAGAGGATGTTGCTTTTTTGAAAGAGGAAATTAAAGGAAAACAAGTAATGATTTCAGGTCATAGTGGAGTAGGTAAGAGCACACTTGTAAATGCATTGGATGAAACTATAGAACAAAGAATCGGAGAAATTTCTGAAGCAAATGAACAAGGGAAACATACAACTACTTTTGCTGAGATGTTTAAGTTGAAAAGTGGAGGATACATCATTGATACACCCGGGATTCGTGCTTTTGGATTAATTGATTTGGAAAAAGAATACATCTCACATTATTTTCCTGAAATGCGAAATTTAATTAATCAATGTAAATTTCACAATTGCATGCACTTGAACGAACCTAAATGTGCGGTGAAAGAAGCTGTAGAAGCTGGTGAGATTTCTGAAAGTCGTTACCAATCATACAAGCAATTTATGGAGGAAGATCAAAACGAACATCACCGAAAAAAAGAAATGTTTTAAATGCGAGTTTTATTACAACGAGTTAGTGAAGCATCTGTTAAAATTGAAGAAAGAGTTGTAGGTCAAATCGAAAGTGGACTTTTACTTTTGGTTGGAATTGAAGAGGAAGACTCAAAAAATGATGCAGATTGGTTGATCAAAAAAATAATCGGAATGCGTATTTTTTCAGATGAGGAAGAAAGGATGAATCGTTCCATTCAAGATATTGCTGGTCAATTTTTAGTAGTTTCTCAATTTACTTTACATGCATCTACAAAAAAAGGTAATCGTCCAAGTTTTATAAAGGCAGCTCGACCTGAACAAGCAATTCCTTTGTATGAATATTTTAAAGAAGAGTTAAGAAAACAATCAAATTTAATAGTTGAAACAGGACAGTTTGGTGCAGATATGAAAGTCTGTTTAACAAATGATGGACCTGTTACAATCTGGTTAGATTCAAAAAATAAAGAATAAAATGGAGATTAAAGAAGCACAACATATTATCGATAAATGGATTAAAGATGTTGGAGTTCGATATTTTAACGAATTAACGAACACTGCGATCTTGATGGAAGAAGTAGGGGAGGTTGCACGAATCATGGCTCGAAGATATGGAGAACAAAGTGAGAAAGAATCTGATAAGAATAAAGATTTGGGAGATGAACTTGCAGATGTTTTATTTGTTGTGATGTGTCTGGCTAATCAAACTGGAATTGACTTAGAAGAAGCTATTATTAAAAATTTAGAGAAGAAAACAAGTCGTGATTTTGACAGGCATCGAAATAATGAGAAATTGAAATAAAATTAATTTTTAAATACAAGGTACGTTGAGACTGTCAAACAAACTAAGGTTTATTCTTTTATCTTGAATCTTTTCGTCTTTTTATATCTTTGCACAAATACTATAAATTATGGCATTTAAAAAATTAAACGACACTTTAAAACAAGCATTAATTGAATATAGTTTACAATCATTGACTGAATTTCAAAGTAAAGTTATTACAGCCATTAAAGGAGGAAGAAATACAATTGTTATAGCTGGAGAAGAAAAATATAAATCAACAGCTTTAGCAATTGGAATACTTCAAAAAGTACAAGTTGCAAGTGAAGATGATGCTCCGAGAGCAATTATTGTTGTTGAAAATAAAGAAAAAGCTCTAGAAATGGAAGCTTTGCTAAGTAAATTAGCTAAAAGAACAGATTTACGTATTGTAGTACTTCACGAAAAAGGGCACAAAGTATACCAACGAATTGATTTGTATGAAGGTTCTGATATTTTAATTGCGACACAAAAAAGATTATTTGAAATGTACTTACAAAACGGAGTGAATTTCGGCCAATTAAAAACATTGGTAATCGATGATGCTGAAGTTATTTTGAGGCAAGATTCCAAAAAAGAAATTGAACGAATGACGGAAAGTATTACAAAATGTCAGTATGTCTTGTTGAATAATGAAATGACAGCTAGAATCGAAAAGAGTCAAGATACGTTTATGACTTTTCCTGACATCATTAATTTCGCTTAGTTTAATTCAAATCATTAGATATTTAAAAAAAGAAAAGCGACCTTAATTAAGGTCGCTTTTCTTTTTAATAGATTCTAATCTTACCATTGAAATAATGGTCTGTTATTCATCAATGCGTTTACTTCTTTTCTTACTTCTGCAATTACATCATCGTTTGTAACGTTTGTGATAACTTTATCAATTAAAGTTACAATAGTTGGAATTTCAGACTCATTAACACCTCTTGTTGTTATAGCCGGTGTACCAACTCTAATTCCAGATGTAACAAATGGACTTTCAGTATCAAAAGGAACCATATTCTTATTAACAGTGATGTCAGCTTTCACTAAAGCATTTTCTGCATCTTTACCTGTAACACCTTTAGAACGTAAATCAATTAACATAGAATGATTTTCTGTACCTCCAGAAATAACGTTATATCCCAATTTTACAAATTCTTCAGCCATTACAGAAGCATTAACTTTAACTTGCTTCATGTAGTTTTTGTAATTGTCTGTTAGAGCTTCACCGAAAGCAACAGCTTTAGCAGCAATAACATGCTCTAATGGTCCACCTTGCATTCCAGGGAAAACAGCAGCATCTAATAATGCCCCCATTGATTTCAAGTTACCATTATTCCATTTGATGCCGAATGGGTTTTCAATATTGTGACGCATCATAATAACACCACCTCTTGGACCTCTTAGGGTCTTATGAGTGGTAGTAGTTACAATATGACAATGATCTAATGGGTCATTTAATAAACCAGCAGCAATTAAACCAGCAGGGTGAGAAATATCTCCCAAAAGTAAAGCACCAACTTCATCAGCTACTTTTCTAATACGAGCATAGTCCCAATCTCTAGTATATGCAGAGGCTCCACAAATAATTAATTTAGGCTTTTCTCTTAAAGCAACTTCTTCTAATTGTTCGTAATCAACCTCTTCTGTTTCTTTGTTTACTCCATAAAAGAACGGTTTGTAAACTTTACCTGAAAAGTTGACTGGAGAACCATGTGATAAATGCCCACCATGAGATAAATCAAATCCTAAAATTTTATCACCCGGTTTTAAACAAGCTAAGAAAACAGCAGCATTTGCTTGAGCACCAGAGTGAGGCTGTACATTTGCCCAAGTAGCTCCGAAAAGTTTACAAAGACGATCGATAGCTAATTGTTCAACTTTATCAACTACTTCACAACCTCCATAATACCTTTTTCCAGGAAGGCCTTCTGCATATTTGTTTGTTAAAACACTTCCCATTGCTTCCATGACTTCATTACTTACAAAGTTTTCTGAAGCAATTAATTCGATACCGTGAAGTTGACGGTTTTTTTCTTCTGAAATTAAATCAAAAATCGCTTGATCTCTTTTTTCAACCATAGTACTCAATGTATTCTCCATCGCTTATTTTAGTTATTGAAGTACAAAGATACTTTGTAATATTTTCTTTTGCAATTGAAATGATTTATTGATTGTTAAAATATGACAAACGGTTAATTTGAATACTTGAAAGAAAGTTTTGGTTTGAGCCGTTTGCTTTTAGTAGCGCTTTATACAATTCAAATGGTGGGTAAGATTTTGATCATTCACATTTATGATCCCTTCTTTTGTTAGTTTATCAATTCTGACACATCCACTAGCGTGTATAATATTTCCTTTCCCATCAAGGATTCCAACATGAATAATTTTACCGGTTGCATTGTGAAAGAAAGCTAAATCTCCCTCTTCCTGTTCATCGAATTCAATCTCTCTTCCAAGTTCTATTTGTTGTGAAGCATCTCTGGGAATATTGATGTCGTGAAAACGATAGATAAGTTGACTAAAGCCAGAACAATCAATTCCAAATGGAGATTTTCCTCCCCAAAGATAAGGAGCATTTAAATAAGATAAAGCTGTTTCGTATATGCTTTTAGGCACTTCTAAATCTTCCTTTTCTAATATAGTAAAGGGGTATTTTCCAATGTTGAATTGATTTGAAACTCCTGAGATGTAACTTCCACGAACAATAGTTTGTTTTCCCCAAGGAGTTTCCAGTACAGAAGTTAAATTATAAGAAGTTGAATGTTCATCCATCCATTTTTTGGCTTCTTTTTCAGAAATAGTACTAAAGTGTTTAGTGTCAATCCAACCCTCATAACCATCAAATAAGGTTGTGATTTTTGTCCAGTTATCATCTACAGTTTCAATTGTAAAAAGTTCTCCAAATAACAATTGAGAAACGATTTCAGCTTGATCTTTTTTTTCAGCTCTTATTGGAGCGATACTTACTCTACAAAAAGCTATTTTTCCATTCATTTCTTTCGAGGAAACATAGGGTGATTGACAACATTTAGAGCTTGTTGAATGTGTCTCTCATTGTGATAGACAACAAACAACATGGCATCTCCTAGCCTTAAACGTATAATTTTTGAGATGGCAATTGGAACTTTTACTTTACGTAAATTTACCTCAGCTGATTTTTCAATTATTTCGATTAATTCCTTTTGAGCAATTTCAAAATCTTCAACATCCGTTCCTGTAATTAATTCAGTTTTAATAACAGGGTTGAAAGCTCTCTGTGCTTTGAATTTACGTTTGATATTTTTAGCATTTCCAAGCTTCATCGATTTCCAAGCAGATTTTCCCAAAGGTGATGGCATGAAAATATCGATTGGATCTCTGTGTTTAGTTGTTTCTATTGCATTAGAAAAAGTCTTATGATAAAATAAAACATATTGGTTCAAATGCGCGAATATATCATTGATGCTCCATGCGAATTTATTAGGTTTCCATGAGCGTTGATCTGCATTTAAAAAAATAATGCGTTTCCTGATAACTTCAAGATTATTTAAAGTTATTTTAGTCATTTCATCTAATAACTGCTCCGTAGTCATTTTTTTAAATTAAATATCCTCCAAAATTAGAAGTAATTTCTGTAAAATCAAATGGTTGTAGGCTATAAATTGTAAGAATTTTAATTCATTTTTTTAATTGCACATTTATTTAGCATAATTGTTATCTTTAAATTCTTTATTAATGAATTAATTAGTTGAATTTATAGAAGCTAAAAGCTGACAACTAATCATTAAAAGATATTTACATGAAGCCTTTGATTTTAGTTACAAATGACGATGGAATTTTTTCTAAAGGAATAAAATCTTTAGTGGAAGTTGTTTCTCAGTTTGGAGAAGTGGTGATTGTTGCACCAGATAAACCACAATCTGGAATGGGACATGCGATAACCATCAATCAACCATTACGTTTGAATCATGATACTATTTTTTCAGATTTTGACTCATATAACTGTACAGGAACACCCGTTGATTGTGTGAAATTAGGTATTTGTGAAGTCTTGAAAAAGAAACCTGATTTAGTCGTTTCAGGAATCAATCATGGAGCAAATACTTCTACTAATGTTTTATACTCTGGCACTATGTCGGCAGCAGTAGAGGGAGCAATGGAAAATATTCCTTCAATCGGCTTTTCTCTCTGTGATTTTAGTTCAGATGCAGATTTTGCGGGTACAAAAATGATTGCTAGAGAGATTGTTCAGATGGCTTTGAATAATGAATTCCCTCACCATACTTGTTTGAATGTGAATGTGCCTAAATTACCTGTTGATCAACTCAAAGGGTTTAAAATAGTTAAACAAGCAAAAGCATTTTGGGAAGACCGTTTCGATAAGCGTTTCGACCAATTTGGTAAACCTTACTATTGGTTAACGGGGAACTTTAAAGCAGTAGAAGCCGAGGAAGATACTGATGAATTTGTACTAAAACAAGGCTATGCTTCTGTTGTTCCAACACAATTTGATATGACCAATTATGAGGCGATTGATTTATTGAAAGGATGGAAGTCTTAAAATTTACATATTTGAAGCTAGATCATGGAGGTTGACTTAATCACTTCAAATTCAAAACAAGACAGTTCTTTTAATTTTAGCATAGAAGTTCAAAAGATAAAAACATATTAAATTGATAAATTACTACATTCAATTCAAGACAATAATAGTCATACTAGTTCTTTTACTCACCAGTTGTTTGAAGGTTAACGAGGATTGTAATCAGAACAGATATACTGAAACACCTGAAAAAGAATGGTTTCGAGACTTTGGAGGGAGTGAAGAAGAAGCTCATGGACACTTTATTTTAAGTTGTTCAGATGGTGGGTATTTACAAATTGGAGAAACAGGTTCTTTACCTAATTCAGCAAAAATACTAATAGTTAAAATTAATAGTAGTGGTGACTTAATTTGGAAAAAGGAGTTTTCTGATGGAGGACATAACCTTGGGAATTCAGCTATTGAAACAGAGGATGGTTATATAGTCTGTGGTGCTTTAAACAAGAATAGTACGATTTTTAAGTTAGATAAAAATAATGGTTCAGAAATCTTTAGAGAGTCTGTCGACAATGGAGGGAACGATGCGTTTGAGCACTTAGCAATTACGTCAAGCGGAATAGTAGCTGTTGGTTATACAGATGCCACTGAAAATAACAACACATTTTATACTGGAGGTAAAGGTTACATAACATTCCTTGATTTTAATGGCGTTAAAAAGAATGGGGTAAATATAAGTTCATATCTTTCTCATGCCTATAGAGTTAAAGTTTATAATGAAAAACTATACTTGTCAGGTCTCACAGATGGAGCAAATGATTATGGATTAATGAAGGTTGATCAATCGGGGAATATATTATGGTTTAAAACTTTTGGAGGAACAAATCAAGACCACTGTTTCGGAATGGATCAAAATCCAGAGGGTTTTATTTTTCTTACAGGTCATACCATATCAGGAACTGAAAATTGGGATTCTTACACCATGAAAATCGATACAAATGGAAATCAAATTTGGGAGGATATAGCTGGTAATCCAAGAGGTTTTAAGCCTAAATATATTCATGATGAAGCATGGGGAGTAAGGGCAACTCAAGATGGAGGTTGTTTGATGGTAGCTGGTTCGGGAGATGAATATGTTCGATACAGTCGAAGATGTGGTCAAAATAAAATGAGTTCAAACGATTGGCAAGTATACCTTATTAAGTATACCTCAAATGGAACAGTAGCATGGGAAAAAACTTTCGGGGATGGTAAAAATGTTGATTGGGCTGGTGAGGATTTAGATTTAACTTCCGACGGAGGCGCTATTGTTGCAGTCGATAATGGTAAATTTGGGTTTCTCAAAATAAAACCATTCTAACAAAGTTTCGGAATTTTTAATCAAGTAGAAAAAATAAATCTGAATACTCTTATTTGATTAAGTGTTTGATTGACTTTGCAGTTTCTACAATTGTATTTTCAAAATTAATCGGCTCCCAGTTGAAAACCTCCTTTGTGCTAGAAATGTCAGCGCTAATTTGGATATCTACAAATGGTAACATCCCTTTCATTTCTCTGTCAAAAAGACTCATAAACTTAACCATGAAACTCGGTGCTTTTTTTAGTTTAACTTTTTCATATCCATTTTGCTTTAATATGGATGCAACACCAAAGAAAGAATGTATTTTTTCAGAGGTCACAATAAATCGTTCACCATCTGATTTTTGATTTTCTAAAGCGGCAACATGTATTTGAGCAATATCTCGCACATCTGACATTACATAATTTACATTTGGTATCATGGGAATTTTACCTGTTATTAAATCTCTTACCATACTCATTGAAGCACCTGAAAGATTTCCTGTTAATGTAGGACCGAAAATTGGACCTGGGTTAATAACAGTTAGTTCCATTTTATTTTCTGAGGGCTGCTCATTGTAGAATTTCCAAGCTGCTTTTTCAGCTAATGTTTTACTTTTTGAGTAAACCGAAACTTTGTCTGTTTCTGGGGTTGTCCAGCTGAACTTATTGAGATGATTTTGCTTTTTATCACCAGCCATAGCAACTGTTGATGAGGTTAAGACTACTTTTTTAACACCTGCTTTTTTAGCTGCTTTCAATACCCTTAATGTTCCTTCAACGGCTGGTTTAATCAACTCATTTTCATCCTTTGGTTCGGCAATTACAAAAGGTGAAGCAACGTGTAATACATACTCACAGTCTTGCATTGCTTGTTCCCAACCTCTATCATTTAATAAATCAAGTTCGCAAAATTCTAAGTTGTTTAAAGCATCAACTCCTTTAGCTATACCTTTTCGAACTTCATCTGCTCTTTTTAGGTCTCGAATTGAACCTTTAACTAGATATCCATTTTTGATTAGTTCTAGAGCACAATGTTGTCCAACAAATCCAGCTATCCCCGTTAATAATACTTTTTTACTCATAGTAAACATTTGATTTAATTATTGCTTGTACGCTTTGGTTTAGTAAATTTAAAAAAAAATACTTTTCAGTCATTTAATTAAAATTTAATATTGCTTTCAACTAATCGCCAAAAACTAATCGCTAATTAGTATCTTTGCTTCCAATTACATAATGTTATCACTTTGAAAAAAATAACGAAGTTTCATTTATTCGGTTTGCTTTTAGGACTATTGACAATCACTGTTTTTGTTCCTATCATTTTGGCAGTTTATAAAGCGAATGGATCTCATCAAAATTGGAGTTTATACGATACCAAATCGAAAATTATTTCGTTGGCTAGTATTCTTAATTTAGGTTGGTTTCATTGGTTTCTGAAAAAAAGAAAGACGCCAATGGCTATGGGTATTATTATGGCAACTTTCGTGAGTTTTTTTGTAATTGTTTACTTTAAATTTATAGCACATTAGTAGAAATGTCAAAGAAAGTATATGTAATTGCAGGTGAAGCGTCAGGTGATTTACACGGAAGTAATTTATTGAAATATTTGTTTCAAAATGCACAGTCCTTAAATCAAGAATTAAATGTGCGTTTTTGGGGTGGAGATAAAATGGCAGATGTTGTTGGCTATGCTCCTGTGAAGCATTACAAAGAATTGGCTTTCATGGGGTTCTTGGAAGTATTGATGAATATTCGTGCAATCTTGAAAAACATATCCTTTTGTAAGCAAGATATCATTGAATTTAAACCAGATGTATTAGTACTAATTGATTATCCTGGCTTTAATTTGAGAATTGCTAAATGGGCAAAATCACAAGGGATTAAGGTGCTATATTACATCTCTCCAACTGTTTGGGCTTGGAAAGAAAAAAGGGTTTATACCATTAAAGAAGTGGTAGACAAAATGTATTGTATCCTGCCATTTGAGAAACCTTTTTATGAAAAATTTAATTACGATGTTGAGTATTTAGGTCATCCTTTATTAGATGCAGTTGAACAATACGAAGCAACTAAAATTCCGACAAATCAATTTCTTTTGGAACAAAAGCTTTCTGAAAAACCAATCATAGCAGTTTTACCAGGAAGTAGAAAACAAGAAATTCGTAAGAAATTACCGATAATGTTGAAAGCCTTAGAATCATTCAACGGTTATCAAATTGTGATTGCTGGTGCTCCAAGTATGGAGGAAACTTTTTACAAAGAAGTAATCGGAAATTATCCTGCACGGATTGTTTTCGGAAAAACTTATGATTTACTTTCTGCTTCAGAGGCTGCAGTAGTTACTTCTGGAACAGCAACATTGGAAACAGCCTTGTTAAATATTCCAGAGGTAGTTTGCTACATTACTTCTGCTGTATCTTATCACATTGCTAAACGTTTAGTAAATATCAAGTATATTTCATTGGTAAATCTAATTTTAGATCGTGAAGTGGTAAAGGAATTAATTCAACAGGATTGTACGGTTGAAAATATTCGAAATGAGGTTGAATTGATTTTAGAAGATGGTTCAAATCGTTCTAAAATGTTAAATGATTATGAAACTTTAAGGAAAGAGCTAGGAGGAGGTGGAGCAAGTGAAGCTATTGCTAAAAATATGTTTGAATTCATTCATAAATTATAATGTGTAAATTTTTTGGAATCATAATGTTTGTATTGTTGACCATTGCTAGTTACGGTCAGCAAATGCGAATTGGTTTGTTTCGAAAAATGAAAACACAAAGAATTACATTAGCCTACAATGATGGAGATTATCGGGTTTTTGGAGATTCAACTTTAGTAGCTACGATTCAACTAAATGAATTTGTCGATATTTCTGCAAATCCAAATGGTACAGTTTCTTTAAAAAAGGGTACAATCTTTTTAGGTAATTTCACTACAGTTCGTTTAATTCAAACGAAGCCAAATACTTCGTTGATTTTGACTCCGAAATCGCCAGTTGCTAAATTACGCAAATACAAAGACGATTTTATCATATCGAAAGATGTTTCAGGTTTGAAAATTATCAATTTAGTTGATATGAATCACTACTTGGCAGGAGTAATTGAATCTGAAGGGGGAGGGGGTAGAGATCTTGAGTACTATAAGGTACAGGCTGTTATGAGTCGAACTTATGCCATTAAATATCCGCATAGACATCATGAGGAAGGGTTTGATTTGTGTGATAACGTTCATTGCCAAGCCTACCACAGTATGTTACGTTTTACTGCAAAAATTGATACAGCCGTTCAACAAACAAAAGGTTTGGTGATGACGGATAAGGAGGGTAATTTATTAGACTCATATTTTCATGCGAATTGTGGGGGACAAACATCACCATCTGAATATGTTTGGAACAAACCAATTCCTAATTTATTCTCATTTAAAGATACTTTTTGTATCTACACACGACAAGCAACGTGGGAAAAAAAGATTCCAAAATGGAAATGGAAGAGTTTTTTGGTTAATACTTACAATTTCCCGGTAAATAATCCTGATTATAAAAACCAGTTATATACATTCAGTCAACCCTACAGAAAAGCATTTTACATTAGTCCTTTGTTAGGTATTCCTTTGCGTGATTTAAGAAAGAAATTCAGGTTGAAATCTACATTCTTCAGTTGTTATCCAGAGGGCGATTACGTGATTTTAAAAGGGAGAGGATTTGGACATGGAATAGGTTTGTGTCAAGAAGGAGCTATGAATATGGCTAAACAAGGGTTTAATTTCTTGCAAATTGCACAATTTTATTTCCCTAATGCTAATTTCAAAAACATCAATGAGGAACTGTATTTTCGTCAAGAATCAGGAAATATATTTTCTTATTAATTTTTAAACGTAACCTCAATTTTTCTGCAGAACTCGTTTTTAATGTTATAAATCACAAAGTGTTACATTTGAATGCTTCAAAAGATAATTTAAAGATGCAACAAAATTCATTCATTCAAAACCAAACTTCAATTGATCTCAAATCAATTGATAATACTATAACCTTATTAAACGAAGGAGCAACAGTTCCCTTTATTGCTCGTTACCGTAAGGAGCGAACAGGAGGTTTGGATGAGGTTCAAATCACACAAATTCGAGATTTTGCAAAGAAATACGATGATATTATTCAACGTCAACAGACAATTATTGCTGCAATTGAAGAACAAGGAAAGTTGACGGATGAATTAAAAGATAAAATCACCACTTGTTTAGATTTAAATGTATTGGAAGATATATATTTACCTTACAAACAAAAACGAGAAACAAGAGGTATTAAAGCTAGGAAAAAAGGGTTAGAGCCTTTAGCGAAAATGATTATGTCGCAAAATAATGGTTCAATCGAACAGCTGGCAGACCGTTTTATCAAAGGAGAAGTTGCTACTATTGAAGAGGCATTAAAAGGGGCTCAAGACATTATTGCTGAATGGATGAATGAAAATGCTGCTTTGAGAGCATCGTTGAGAAAAACCTTTCAACGGAAAGCTTTGATCCAAACAAAGTTGAGTAAAGGAAAAGAGGTAGAAGGAGAAAAATATAAAGATTATTTCAATTTTTCGGAACCTGTATTCAGAATGGTTTCTCATCGATTTTTAGCCATATACCGTGCAAACAGAGAAGGAATTATTTCCTTGAAGGTTCAACCAGAAAAGGAAATCTGTATCGAAACAATGAATCGTTTTTTCGTGAAAGGTAACAATGAATCGTCTAAAATTGTTGAACAAGCTGCTCAGGATGCTTACAAACGTTTGATTGCACCATCATTGGAAAATGAATTGACAAATGAGTTGAAAGAGAAGGCAGATTTGGCGGCTATTCAAGTTTTTTCTACGAACTTAAGACAGTTATTGTTAGCGGCACCAGTTGGTTCAAAAAGAGTTTTAGCCATTGATCCAGGGTTTAGAACAGGATGTAAAATTGTATGCTTGGATGAAGCTGGTGATTTATTGACGAACATTACCATTTACCCTCATCCACCGCAAAAAGAAGCTGATAAAGCTAAATCGAAAATAGCGCAATTGGTACAAGCATATAAAATTCAAGTGATTGCAATTGGAGATGGAACAGCTGGAAGAGAAACTGAATATTTAATAAAGCGAATTCGTTTTGATAGAGATGTTGAAGTTTATAGTGTCAGAGAAGATGGTGCCTCCATTTATTCAGCGAGTTCAATTGCACGAAAAGAGTTTCCAAATTACGACGTAACCGTTAGAGGAGCTGTTTCCATCGGAAGAAGATTGATGGATCCGTTAGCTGAATTGGTAAAAATTGATCCAAAATCAGTTGGAGTAGGGCAGTATCAACACGAAGTAAATCAATCGCATTTGAAAGTAGCTTTGGATGATGTTGTTGTCTCATGTGTAAATTCAGTTGGTGTCGATTTAAATACAGCCTCTCCTTATTTGTTGAGTTATATTGCTGGATTAGGTCAAACTTTAGCTGAAAACATCGCTAATTATCGTTCTGAAAATGGACCTTTTAAGTCACGAGAAGAACTGAAGAAGGTCAAACGATTAGGGGATAAAGCTTATGAACAAGCAGCCGGATTTTTAAGAATTCGAGAATCCGAAAATCCATTGGATAATTCAGCGATTCATCCTGAAAACTATCAGGTAATCGAACAATTAGCGAAAAAGAAAAAATTCAATTTAAAAGATTTGATAGCTAACGATGAGGCCATCAATAGAATTTCAAAAGAAGACTTACCATCCGTAGATTCTTATACTTTTGATCATATCATTAAGGAACTTAAGAAACCGGGAAGGGATCCTCGAAGAAAAGCTAAAGTGTTAGAGTTTGATTCATCCATTCGATTGTTAGAGGACTTAAAAGTAGGAATGAAACTCAATGGTATTGTAACAAACGTTACCGCTTTTGGTGCATTTGTAAATATCGGAATCAAAGAAAATGGATTGATTCATAAATCGAATTTAGCAGATACTTTTGTGTCCGACCCAAGTCAGTATATTTCTTTGCATCAACATGTTGAAGTAGAGGTTTTGGAGGTTGATCTAGCAAGAAAAAGATTAGCACTTAGAAAAGTTTAATACGATAAATTTAAAAATACCTACGTTAACTAAAATATATTAACGTTAATTTTTTATAAAAAATTTATTTTTTTTATTTATTTTGATTAGCATATTTTTGTTAAATAATTAATTTATTCTTAATAATCTAAAGGTTTGTCAAAGTATGTTTAAATGTTTAATCATTGAAGACGAAATACCCGCTAAAGAGTTTCTTGAGAAACTAATTGGAAATTTATTTAGCAATAAGCTTTCAATAGTTGATTCTGTAGCTAATATTGAAGAGGCTATTATTGCTATCGAAAAAACGAATCCAGATTTGGTTTTTTTGGACATTGAACTGAAGAATGAAAAAGGGTTTGATTTATTTAAATATTTCGACAATCCTTCTTTTGAGACTGTATTCATTTCAGCGCATAGTAAATATGGGGTTGAAGCTTGTAAAAAAGAGCCCTTTGATTTTTTAGTAAAACCGGTAAATTTCATTGATTTAAGAGAGGTTATCGTAAAGTATGAGCGAAAAATGAATACCACTAAAGTTGGTAATTCAAACAACTTATCTCCGATAAATTATGTAGCAATGGACTATACCAAATTCAATAAAATTACTTTTCCTGTTCATGGAGGTTATGTGGTAGAAGACCTTTCAAATATATTGTATTGCGAAGCTTCAGATAACTACGCTACTGTTCATTTTGCAGATGGTCGTAAAATACTTGTCACGAAAACATTAAAGTATTTAGAAGAATATTTAAGCTCGGATATCTTTTGTAGAATTCATAAATCATATCTAGTGAATCTAAATCATGTTTCTAAATATAGTAGAGATCAAGGTTATCATGTTGTTCTATCTTCAGGTAAGGTTTTAGATGTTTCATTTCGAAAGAATGAAACTTTAGTAAAATTATTGGTTAATAAGTAATTTGGAATGACAAGACTACTTTCTCTTCTAATAGCTCTCATCATTTGTAATTGTCTTTATGGTCAATTTTTCAATTATAATGAATCTGATGGTTTACCTTCAAATACCATACGCTCGATATATAAATCTAAACAGGGGAAATTATGGGTAGGTACTGAATCTGGATTGGTTTCTTTTAACGGAAAAATTGTAAAGAATTACTTTGATAAAAAAGGATATGTTTTTGCCTCTTGCTGGAGTATTACCGAAGATAAAAACAATCATATTTGGGCTTCTTTTTATGGCAGTGGAGTGGCTAAATACGATGGGGATTCATTTGAGTTTTACGACGATCAAAAAGGGTTACCCTATAACCACGTTAGAAAAGTATTCTATTCTGAAACATACGACTGTATTCTAGCATTAACGGAAAGAGGTCTTGCGTATTTACCTACTGGAGCGAAAGAGTTTATTACAGTTTCAAAAGAAAAGAAGTTTTTCAACCAATACAATGACATCAGAGAACATAACGGAAAAGTTATAATTTCTTCCAACCCTCTTGGAGTATATGAATTTAGGATTAATAAGGACAAAGAGGCTTATTTGACATTAATTCCAGAATTAAGAGGAGGGTTAACTTTTCATGTCAACAACGATTTGTATTATTCAGGGATACCTTCTTCAGGTA
>CAZOLZ010000002.1:0-53264 GCA_964580965.1 uncultured Flavobacteriales bacterium
AATTCGTTTCGCTTAGCCTATGATAATTTTAATATTCAAAAAATTGCTAATTACACACAAACAGATATTGATCGCTTGTTGAGAAATGAAGGAATCATTAGAAATCGATTAAAAATCAATGCTGCGATATACAACGCCCAAGCTATATTAAAACTTAAAAAAGAATATAAAAGTTTCAAAAATTGGTTAGATAGTCAGCCAAAAATGGAGTTGAAAGATTGGGTTAAATTATTCAAAAAACATTTTAAATTCGTTGGAGGTGAAATCACAAATGAATTTTTAATGAGTACGGGGTATTTACCAGGTTCACATATTCAAGAATGTCCAATTTATAAGAAGATAAATCATTGAACTGATTTTAATCAAGACAACTCTTTTTCATTGACTTTTGTCTAAAAAATCAATAACTTTGAGCGGCATTAGATATTACTATTCACAAAGTAATAATAAATTAATTAAATTTCTGATACACAGTCATTATGAGTTCATCAAAAATTATTTACACGTTAACAGATGAGGCACCTGCTTTAGCAACGTATTCATTTTTACCAATTGTTCAATCATTTTTAGCTTCTGCTGGAATCGATGTTGAAACAAGAGATATTTCTTTAGCAGGAAGAATTTTAGCTAGTTTCCCATCGTATCTAAAAGTAGATCAAAAAGTAGAAGATTCTTTAGCTGAATTAGGAGAATTAGTTACTACTCCAGATGCTAACATTATTAAATTACCAAATATTAGTGCATCTATTCCACAATTAACTTCTGCAATCAAGGAATTACAATCAGCAGGATTTGCTGTGCCAAACTATCCTTCTGAAGCAATCACTGAAGAAGATAAAAATGTAAAAGCGATTTATGACAAAATTAAAGGTAGTGCTGTAAACCCTGTTATTCGTGAAGGAAACTCTGATAGAAGAGCTCCTGGTTCTGTAAAAGAATATGCGAAGCAAAACCCACATTCAATGGGTGTATGGTCTAAAGATTCTAAAACTAAAGTTGCTACAATGACTAGTGGTGATTTTAGAGCAAATGAGCAATCTCATACTTTTGAAAAAGCTACTTCAATTTCTATTGAATTTGAAGGAAAAGATGGCAGTAAAGAAACTTTAAAAACAGGTTTAAAAATTCAAGCTGGAGAAATTTTAGATGCAACTTTCATGAGCATGTCTGCATTAACTAATTTCCTAAAAGAACAAGTTGAATTTGCTAAAGCAAATAATATTCTTTTTTCTGCACATTTGAAAGCAACAATGATGAAGGTTTCTGACCCTATCATTTTTGGTGCAATTGTAAAAACATACTTTGCTGATGTTTTTAATCAAAACTCTGATAAATTAGCTCAATTAGGAGTAAATAGCAATAATGGTTTAGCTCATATTTTAGATAAGATAAAAGGAGATACTGAATTAGAAAATGCTTTCAAAACATGTTTAGAAAACGGGCCTTCTTTAGCAATGGTTAACTCAGATAAAGGAATTACAAATTTACACGTTCCTTCAGATGTAATTATTGATGCATCTATGCCTGCTATGATTAGAACTTCAGGTCAAATGTGGAATAAAGATGGTAAACCACAAGATACTTTAGCAGTAATACCAGATTCTTCATACGCAAGTGTTTACGCAGAAACAATAAACTTTTGTAAAGAAAATGGTGCATTCGATCCAAAAACTATGGGCACAGTTCCTAATGTTGGATTAATGGCTCAAAAAGCAGAAGAATATGGTTCTCACGATAAAACTTTTCAATTATCAAAAGCTGGAACAATTAAAATCGTTGATGAAAATGGAAACATCATTTTATCGTCAAATGTCGAAGCTGGTGATATATGGAGAGCATGCCAAGTGAAAGATGCACCTGTTCAAGATTGGGTTAAATTAGCTGTAACAAGAGCAAAAGCAACCGGATGGCCAACAATTTTTTGGTTAAATGAATCAAGAGCTCACGATAAAGAATTAATTAAAAAAGTTGAAAAATACTTAAAGAATCATGACACTAAAGGATTAGATATTCAAATTTTATCTCCTGCTAAGGCGACTGTATTTACTTTAAAGAGAGTAAAAAATGGAGAAAATACAATTTCAGTTACTGGAAACGTATTGAGAGATTACTTAACAGATTTATTCCCAATTTTAGAATTAGGTACAAGTGCTAAAATGTTATCAATTGTCCCTTTAATGAACGGTGGTGGATTATTCGAAACTGGTGCTGGTGGATCTGCTCCAAAACATGTTGATCAATTTATCGAAGAAAACCATTTGCGTTGGGATTCACTTGGGGAATTTTTAGCATTAGCTGTATCCTTAGAATTCTTAGGTGAAAAATATAATAATGATAGAGCTAAAATTTTAGGTGAAACTTTAGATAAAGCTACTGGAAAGTTATTAATTGAAGATAAATCTCCTTCAAGAAAGGTTAAAGAATTAGATAATAGAGGATCACATTTTTATTTAGCAATGTATTGGGCTAAAGAATTAGCTAATTGTGATGATACTGAGTTAAGCTCGATATTCAAACCTTTAGCAGAGAGTTTATCAAACAATGAAACAAAAATTGTAAATGAGTTAAATGATTGTCAAGGTACTAAAATTAATATTGATGGTTATTATTTCCCTAATAAAGAATTGACTTCTAAAGCTATGCGTCCTAGTCAAACTTTTAACAATGCTATAGAAAGTATTTTAGCGAAAGCTTAATTGCAATTTATAATATAAAAGTACGAAGCTGTCTTAAATATAAGACAGCTTTTTTTGTATGTATATAAAATAAAAATATTAATGGAACAATTTATAAATAAAAAAGTCGAGCTTACACTCGACTTTATTTTTTTTGAAATTATTTTAAAATTAAAATCCTAACAACTCACAATCAGCAACACCACTTAAACCATCAATAGTAATTGAATCACCTGTTAGGTTATTACATAATTCTTGAGATTGTCTCTTATTATTGTACATCTTGTAATCTTTTGCTTTAATCGTACCGACCACAGCACAACTACAAGTGTATTCATTATTACATGCTGATAATGTAATTAAGCATAAAACTAAAAAAAATAAACCTTTTTTCATTTTGTTTACATAGAAGTTTTACCAAAGATAAGAATATATTTAAAACTTACAGTTATCAAACCTTATTTTTAAACAGCCAAACTGATCTATTCAAATTTTCGATTTTTAACATATTAGTTATTTTTTATTCATTCAAAAATGAAGAAGTTTCATTAAGTTTGCAAAAACACAAAAAATTATGTCAAACGCTATCTATAAAGTTCCAGTAGCTGTAAATGAGCCAGTAAGAAATTATGCTCCTGGTTCAGCTGAAAGAGAAGAATTAATCAATAAATACAATGAAATGTATAATCAGGACCCTATAGATGTCCCGATGTACATCGGAAGTGAGGAAATTAGAACAGAAAATAAAAGACAACTAACTCCTCCTCATGACCATAAAAGAGTTTTAGGGCATTTTAATTACGGAGACCAATCACACGTAGAAAAAGCTATTGATGCTGCTTTAAAAGCGAAAAAACAATGGGCTGATTTACCATGGGAACATAGAGCTGCTATATTTTTAAGAGCTGCTGATTTATTAGCAGGACCATATAGAACAAAAATGAATGCCGCTACAATGCTGGGTCAATCTAAAAACGTTCATCAAGCAGAAATTGATGCTGCATGTGAATTGATTGATTTCTTAAGGTTCAATGTTCAATACATGACACAGGTTTATGCCGAACAACCAAGTTCACAACCAGGTATGTGGAACAGATTAGAGTATAGACCATTAGAAGGATTTATCTTTGCAGTTACGCCTTTTAACTTTACTGCAATTGCTGCAAACCTTTGTGCTGCTCCAGCAATGATGGGTAACGTTATTGTTTGGAAACCAGCTGATTCACAAGTATACTCTGCACAGGTAATTATGGAGTTATTTAAAGCTGCAGGATTACCTGATGGAGTTATTAATATGGTTACTGTTGATGGGCCTGTTGCTGGTGATATTGTTTTCAAACATAAAGATTTCGCTGGCTTACATTTCACAGGTTCAACAGCTGTTTTCAAGACATTATGGAAAGAAATTGGAAATAACTTAGATAAATACAGAACTTACCCACGTATAGTCGGAGAAACTGGAGGTAAAGACTTTGTCGTTGCCCATGAATCTGCTAATGCATATGAAGTTGCTACAGCTTTATCTAGAGGTGCCTTTGAATTCCAAGGTCAAAAATGCTCTGCTGCTTCTAGAGCATATATTCCTGTTTCATTATGGAATGATGTTAAAACAATTTTGGCTGATCAAGTAAATTCATTTAAAATAGGTTCAACTGGGGATACAAACAACTTTGTTAATGCTGTTATCGACGAGAGAGCTTTTGATAAAATTGCTGGATATATAGATTATATAAAAGCACAATCTGACGCTGAAATTTTGTGTGGAGGGAACTATGATAAATCAAAAGGATATTTCATTGATCCAACTGTTGTTGTGACAACTAATCCTAAGTTTAGAACAATGTGTGAGGAAATTTTTGGTCCTGTCTTAACAATTTTCGTTTATGAAAATGAGAAGTGGGAAGAAACATTGGATATGGTTGATCAAACTTCCGAATATGCATTAACAGGTGCTATTATTTCTAAGGATAGATATGCAATTGATTTTGCGATGAAGAAATTAGAGAATGCTGCAGGTAACTTCTATATTAACGATAAACCTACAGGTGCGGTTGTTGGTCAACAACCATTTGGAGGTGCTAGAGGTTCTGGAACAAATGATAAGGCAGGTGCTGCAATGAACTTGATGAGATGGGTTTCTGCCAGAACAATCAAAGAAACATTTATTGCACCTAAAGATTATAGATATCCATTCTTGGGATAGTAATTTTAATGGTATCAATATAAAATGGGCGATTTTTATCGCCCATTTTTTTTACTAGTTGATTCAATAAATCTTCTGACAACTTAACTATACATAGTCTCAACCTAATAATCAAACTTACTATTATTATTAATTTTGAGTTTTAAATCCATTAAAAAGGATATCCAATACCAAAACTAATCTGAGGAGTAAAAGGCTTTGTTATCAATTTAGACATTGTAACATTATTACCATTTGTTTCTGCTTGAACTACAAAATTGTTAATCTCTTGATTAAATTTTTCACGACTTTGAAAAACCCATTTTTCCCCATTTGGTAGAGCGGGGTTGTGTAATTTAAAACCTAAATCAAAACGAAGTAAGAAATATTCAAAATCCATTCTAAAACCAATACCACCCGAAACTCCTATTTGCCTGATCCAATCTTTTGAAATTTTACTGTTATTTCTGTTATTATCTTCTCTGACTGTCCATATATTTCCGGCATCCATAAAAAGAGCTCCTTTCAAAAAATCTGAAAATTGAAAACGATATTCTGCAGATGCAACTAATCTCACATCTCCCACTTGAACAATTGTTCTGGAAGTATCTAAATAATATTTATATCCTCCTGGTCCTAATGAACGAGCCCTCCACCCTCTTACATCATTTGCTCCACCTGCATAAAAACTATAATCATAAGGCATTGATGTTTTAGAATTACCGTATGGAATTCCTGCACCGGCTAGAACTCTAAAATTTAAACTTTTAGTTTTTGTAATCGGTTTAGTGAGAATTAATTCATTATCTAGTCTTCCAAATTGTGAATATACTAGTCCCAACAGTCTATTTGCTCCTTTGTTTTGACCAATTGTATCTTGAACCTGATAAGATCTAAATAATTTTAAAAAGTTCCCTGCGAAATCAAGATTCGATCGATAATATACTGATGGTTGATAATTCTCTTTATCTTTCAATTTACTTCGATATTCAAACTGAAAGCTCCAATCTTGCCATATGAACTGATTACTATAAGTATTTATTAAAAAAGGATCATTTAATTCTGTAAGTTGTGATTGAAATTTATCCGATTTATTGATGCTAACAAATTTCACTTGAGACAAAACTGGCAATCCCATCTGAAATTGCTGTGTTTTATTTACAGAATAGATCCAAGTATAATTTAATTGAAATATTTCTTTAGAAAAAACATCTCTTTTTTGATACCCAAAAGCTGATGAAACAATAGTTTTTCCATTTCTAGATTTATTACTTTTTGAATTTTTAATCAATAACAACCCAGGTAGCTCAAGTTTTACAGATGGACTAACTTCAAATTGATAAAAACGATTAGTTACATCAATTAAATCATTCGATGTATTCGTTTCCTCAAAAATTAAAGGTTGTGATTGAAAACCTCCATTCATAGATAAAGTCAGACGTTCTGCTCCTCTAAATAAATTTTTGTTATTATAATTTAAACCCGCTGAGACACCTAAAAAACCATTGGAAGTTGTAACCCTCGGTTGAAATGAAAAAGACTCCTTTTTTGCGGGGTATAAGTAATAATGAACATTATAAAAATCAGAAGACGTAGTTGGTTCAACTTCTATCTTTACTGTATGAAATAAACCTAAAAAATTTAATTTAAGAAATGTCTCTTCCACTAAATTTTCACTCAAAAACCTATCTTTTTCAATTAAAGTTTGAGATTCAAGAATAATCGGGTCAACTAATAATTCACCATTATATAGGAAATAAACTGCTCGATTTGGATTAACTTCCTTTGAATTTCGGTAAGTAACCTCATTAAAATATAAAGTATCTAAACTTGGGTAATAATTTCCTTTTTTTTCTAAGAATAAGGAGTCTAAAATAGCTTGATACCTTCCTTTCATATAACTTGTATCTTGTAAATGAAAGTATATGTTTTCGACTGAAGATTTATTAAATGTTTGATTTTGATTCGTTGATGACTCTAAAATCTTTTTATCGTTTAAAATGACACCAACATTTACGCGTTTCTCATTCTCTAAAGTATCTATTTCAAAAGTAACATACGATGATAAGAATCCATAAATAGCTTGATCTCTTAAATATTTCGATAATGTTGATTGGAAATTCTCTAAAAGGTCAACATCAAAAGGCTGACTTTTAAGTAAATCAGAGTTCTGATTCATAAACTCTTTGTATGAACTGATCAAAACTGGATTTTCCGATACTACATAGATCGAATCAATAACATAACATTCATTTAACTGAATATCATAGGTTACAATTGCTTTTCGATTCTTTTTATAACGGACCTTTGAATCTAACTCAGCAAAATAATATCCCTTCTTTTTTAAATAAGCTAATATTTGCTCATTTGTTTTTTGAAAAATCAAACTATCAAAAATCACAGGGTTTTCTCCTATTTTAAACTTAATCCATTCTCTTAAAAATAAACTTGGTTCAATCGTATCTTTCAACTCGATTTGTTTTTTAATGTAAGTTGAATCCTCCTTTTTTATCGCTTTCGCTATACGAATCTGATTAATTTTATCTTGTCTATATAATTTTTGAGCATTTTTAGATCTGATTTTTTGATTTTTACGAGCTCTTTTATCTGCAACATTAGCTGAATCAATTAAATTATAAATTAGAGCCCTCCATTTAACACCTAAAAATTTTCTATTAGGATGTTGTCTTACGATCGCATCGATTGCATCATAATCTATGTCAAAGGAAGATAAATAGATTCTATTTTTCTTTAACAAATATTTATCTTTGGGAAGTTGTTTAGTTAAATTACAACCAACAATAGAAAAGACTGTTAGAATAATAAGTACTATATTTATATTTCTTTTCAACTTCTTAGTTTTTGACAAAAATAATAAAAGCTATTGTGCAAAGCATTTCTAAAAATAAGATTAAATTCATAAAATCTCTCCATCAGAAGAAATTTAGGGATATTGAAAAACTTTTCCTGGTAGAAGGTGATAAAATAATAAACGAAATTATTAACGATCATCCTGAACTTTTACATGAAATTTATTGCACAGAACAAAGCGAACTGAAACATCAACTCAGTATTATTATAACTTCTAATGATTTAAGGCAAATTAGTGCACTTAAAAACCCAAATAAATCAATTGCTGTAGTTAAATATTTACCTATTCAAAAAACTATAGAAAATACTTTAACACTTGTTTTAGATGATATCCAAGACCCTGGAAACATGGGGACAATAACTCGTTTAGCTGATTGGTACGGAATTAAAAACATTATTTGTTCTGAAAATACTGTTGATTGTTTTAACCCTAAAGTAGTTCAAGCAACAATGGGAGCGTTATTTAGAGTTAATATTACTTATACAAGTATTGAAAAATACATCAAAAATTCAAACAAAATTATTTACGGTACTTTATTGAATGGAAAGAATATTTACACTCAAAATTTAAACACTGAAAATAGCATTCTAATAATTGGAAATGAAGGACATGGAATTTCTGAAAAAATTAAAAAGCTAATAAATGAACCGATAACGATACCTAAAAAAGGATTGTCTGAGTCTTTAAATGCATCTGTTGCTACTGGAATTGTTTTATCCGAATTCTTTCGTACAGAATTAGCAAAATAACTAGTTAATTTCATTTATATAGCCTTAAAGAGCTATATTTGTACGAACAAAAAATAAACATACATTATGAAATAGCCATGCAAGGATTTTGCTTAAGCACTAATTGAAATAACATGGTGTATTTCATATAACAATTAAAAAAATACTTACTTATGAAAAATGTAGCTGTAATTGGAGCAGGAACAATGGGGAACGGTATTGCGCATACTTTTGCTCAATTTGGATATAACGTTTCATTGATTGATATCGCTCAAACATCTCTTGATAAAGGTTTAGCAACAATTACTAAAAATTTAGATAGACAAGTTGCAAAAGAAATCATTTCAGGAGATGAAAAAAGTGCAACACTTAATAGAATCACTACATTCACATCTATTGAAGAAGGTGTTAAAAATATTGAATTAGTTGTAGAAGCTGCAACAGAAAATATTGATTTAAAATTCAATATATTTAAAGATTTAGATCAATTCACTTCACCTGAAGTTATCTTAGCTTCTAATACTTCGTCAATTTCTATAACTAAAATAGCATCTGTTACTTCTAGACCTGAAAAAGTAATTGGAATGCACTTTATGAATCCTGTGCCTGTAATGAAATTAGTTGAAATTATCAGAGGATACTCTACAACTGATGAAGTTACGGAAACTATCATGGGTTTATCTAAAAAATTAAATAAAGTTCCAGTTGAAGTTAATGACTACCCAGGGTTCGTTGCAAATAGAATTTTAATGCCTATGATCAATGAAGCAATCTATTCATTATATGAGGGAGTTGCTGGTGTTTATGAAATTGATACCGTAATGAAATTAGGAATGGCTCATCCAATGGGACCATTACAACTAGCTGATTTTATTGGTTTAGATGTTTGCTTAGCTATTTTAGAAGTTCTTCACGATGGATTCGGGAACCCTAAATACGCACCATGTCCTCTATTAGTTAATATGGTTACAGCTGGTAAAAAAGGAGTGAAATCTGGTGAAGGATTCTATTCTTGGACTCATGGAACAAAAGAATTAATTGTATCTGAAAAATTTAAAAACTAATACAAAAAAATTTAAAGCGTAGCATTTATGTTACGCTTTTTTCTTTCTTATGCATATTAAAAATCAAATTTACATTGGGGCAGATAATCGAAAAAGTTTACTAGACCTTAATATTCCCGAGAACTTTAATTCAAAAGTCATAATTTTCTCACATGGTTTTATGGGATATAAAGATTGGGGAGCTTGGGATTTGGTCGAAAAATATTTTACTGATTTAGGTTACGGTTTTTGCAAATACAATGTTTCCCATAATGGAGGTACAATTGAACAACCAATTGATTTTTCAGATCTAGAAGCTTTCTCTAAAAACACATACTCCAAAGAGTTGTTTGATTTACAACAAGTTATAAACTTTACAGACGAGAAAGTAGATGCAAAAAAAGATTTCTATTTAATTGGCCATTCTCGTGGAGGAGGAATTGTACTTTTAAACCATTCTGATGAACGAGTTAAAAAAATCTCTACTTGGGCTGCTATATCTTCGATTGAAAAACGATTCCCTGAAGGGAAACAATTAAAAGTTTGGGAAACCCAAGGAACAAAATATATTGAGAATAGTAGAACAAATCAAAAAATGCCTACAAAATTTTCTCAATATGAAGACTTTGTAGCTAATAAAGAACTTCTAAACATTCAAAAGGCATGCGAAGAATCATCGAAACCAACATTGGTAATACATGGTGATGCAGACACATCCGTTCCTATAGATGAAGGTTTAGAGATTTGTTCTTGGTTAAAAACTAGACTTTTCGAAATAGAAGAAGCAAACCATACTTTTGGAGCATCGCAACCATGGGAAAATTCAGAACTACCCGAACACCTTTTAAAAGTTTGTCAATTAACTGAAAGTTTTTTTAGTTATTAAAATCGTATTCAAATGAAGTTCTTAATCGTTGGACTAGGAAATCCTGGAGAAAAATATAAAAACACACGTCATAACATAGGTTTCAAAGTAGTTGATGAAATCGCTAAACAACTCGAAGGAACTTTTAAGACTGAGAAACACGCTGATATTTGTGAAGTAAAATTCAAAGGTCGCACTTTAGTTTTAGTTAAACCGAACACTTTTATGAATTTATCAGGTAAAGCAGTTAATTATTGGCTTCAACATGAAAAAATATCACCTGAAAATTTGGTGGTAATTACAGATGACATCGCTCTACCATTTGGTAAATTAAGAATGAAAGCCAAAGGAAGCGACGGAGGACATAATGGACTAAAAGATATTCAAGCTGTATTAAAAACAAATGTCTATCCCAGATTGAGATTTGGTGTAGGAAACGATTTTTATCTAGGACAACAAGCAGACTATGTACTAGGAGAATGGTCAAAAGATGAAATGCTTGATTTAACTGAACGAATAGATACTGCTACAGAATTTATTAAAAGTTTTACTACAATAGGGATAGCAATGACAATGACTAACTGGAACAATAAATGAAAGGTAAAATATTAGCCCTTGACTTTGGACTTAAAAGAACAGGAGTAGCAATTACAGATGAAAACAAAATTATCGCAAGTGGATTAACTACTGTTGATTCTAGAGAATTGATAACCTTTCTAATTAATCTGATTAACAAAGATAAAATTGAACAAATTGTGGTCGGCCTTCCAAAAAGGTTAAATAATGAAGACAGTCATATTACTTCAAATGTACATTTACTAAAAGAAGCACTTGAAAAACAATTCCCTTTAATTCCTATTGAGTTGTATGATGAACGTTTTACTTCAAAAATGGCGTTTCAAACAATGATTGATAGTGGACTTTCAAAAAAACAAAGGCAACAAAAGGAATTAATCGATGAGATTAGTGCTACAATTTTGCTTCAATCATATTTACAAAGCATTCAATAGACTGATTTTTATCATATAAATCAAAAAACTCTTATTTTTGTAAAAAAAGTAAAAATGATATTACCAATAGTTGCATACGGAGATCCAGTTTTAAAAAAAGAAGCTGAAGATATTGAAAAAGATTATCCTGAGTTAAAAAAACTTATTGATGATATGTTTGAAACGATGTATGAAGCATCTGGTGTAGGATTAGCTGCTCCTCAGATAGGTAAAGATATTCGATTATTTGTTGTAGATGGAAGTCCTTTCGCTGAAGAAGAGGGAGACGAACCAGACCCTAGAGCTAAAGGTATTGAAAATTTCAAGCAAGTTTTTATCAATCCTATAATTGAAGAAGAATCTGGTGAAGAATGGTCTTTCAAAGAAGGATGTTTATCTATTCCGAAAGTAAGAGAAGATGTGGTAAGGAAAGAACGTATTCGAATCACTTATTACGATGAAAATTGGAACTTTAAAGATGAAACTTTCGATGGTTATGCAGCGAGAATTATTCAACATGAATATGATCATATTGAAGGAATACTTTTCACTGACCATTTATCAGCTATTAAAAAGAAGTTAATTTCAAAAAAACTTCAAAATATCTCAAAAGGAGAAGTTAGAATTGATTACAAAATGAAATTCCCTTTAGCTAAAAAAGGAAGAAAATGATTCTAAAATACTTATTCTTCATTTTATCATTTACGTTATTCTTTTCTTGTAAAGAGAATAGTAGTAAAGTAAATAGTGAAAAATCTAAAGAATTGCTTATAAATAAAATTAAGTCATATGAAAATGCTCTAAATAAAGGTTTTTCAGTTCAGGCATCTAAAGATTCTTTAAAAATGTTTTTACAAAAATTTGTACATTTTTTTCCTAGTGAAGAAAATACCGCTGTTTGTTTAGACAAATTACAAATGATTTATTCAGGAGAAAACGAATATTTAACCGCTGCAAAATATGTTGATACATTAATTAAAGAATACCCTAAATATTCTAATAGAGCATTAATTATTGAAAGTCAAATTGCTAATTATGATATCTTTATAAAACCAAGAGATACATCTAAAGTTAGGTTTTATTATGAACTTTTATTGAATGAGAATCCTGATATGGACTCAGTAAAAAAACAAGATATTCAAAATCGATTAGCTAAATTGGAACTGAGTTATAATGAATTTCGACAACTAAAAGATTGGCATTAATCTTGTTTATGATATGTTAAATAATTTTATTGACCTAAAATTATTGTTATATTTGAGACGTTTAAAAATTTAAATTTAATTACTATGAAAAAGCTATTATTCTCATTAATCTTATTAGGTAGTACAGCAGTAGTATCTAACAACTCTATAAAAGCTCAAGAAGTTGAAAATGGTGCTAAAATTGTTTTCTCGAAAGAGGTTCATGATTATGGTACAATCAAAAATGGTGCAGATGGTACTTGTTCTTTTGAGTTCAAAAACACAGGGAATGCTCCTTTGATTTTATCAAATGCGAAAGGGTCTTGTGGATGTACTGTTCCAACATGGCCAAAAGAACCAATTGCTCCAGGTGCAAAATCTGTAATTAAAGTTAAATACGACACAAAAAGAGCAGGTGCAATAAACAAAAGTGTTACAATTACTTCTAATGCAATTAATGAGCCTACAAAGACAATTAGAATTAAAGGTACAGTATTACCTGTTCCTGAAAGTGGAACACCTGTAAATAATGCTGGTCCTGCTAACTAACATGAAGATTAAATGAAGAAATTTATTTTTCTTTTTATCATATTAAATTCCGCCCTTGGATTTTCTCAAGAGGCGGAATTTTCTTTATTGGAGAAAGTTTATAAATTCCCTAAAACAAATGAAGGAGTAATTTTAAATCATAATTTTAAGTTCGAGAACTCTGGAGATGCACCACTTATTATTAGCGACTATAGCGTAAGTTGTGCATGTACTAAAGTAACTCTTCCAAATAAGCCAATTTTGCCAGGTGAAAAAGGAGTAATTAAAGTTTCTTTTGATACAAAAGGAAAATACTACTTACAAGATCGAATTGTATATTTAACGACAAATACATCTAAAAAAACAAAAAAACTACGTTTCAAAGTTTATGTAATACCTATTGAAGAACAATAATATGAACAGAATAAATATTCAACCTTACAATACTTTTGGAATTAATGTAATTGCAAATGATTTAAAAATCATTAAAAAAAAAGATGATTTAAGTACTGTATTTGAACAGTTAAAAAATTCAAAGTTTCTCATTATAGGTGGTGGGAGTAATGTGTTGTTCACCAATGATTCATATGATGGAACCATTGTCTTAAACCAGTTTAAAGGTGTCGAAATTATTTCTGAAACAGAGGATGAAGTAATGATTAAAGCAAACTCTGGTGAAGTATGGCACGAGTTTGTGTTATATTGTATAGATAAAGGGTATGCTGGAATTGAAAATTTATCGTTAATTCCTGGAAGTGTTGGAGCTAGTCCAATGCAAAATATAGGTGCATATGGTGTTGAACTCAAAGATACTTTTCATTCATTAGAGGCTTACCATATTGAGTCTGGAGAAGTTCACACGTTCGACAATCAAGCTTGTGAATTTGGTTACAGAGAAAGTGTGTTCAAGCGTAAATTAAAAAATCAATATTTTATTACTTCTGTAAGTTTTAAATTAAAAAAGAAAAAACACAACCTAAACGCTTCTTACGGAGCAATTACTTCTGAATTGGAAAAAAACAACATTTCAAAGCCAACAATTAAAGATATTAGTAACGCTATTATTGCTATTCGTCAAAGTAAATTACCTGATCCTAAGGAGATTGGAAATGCAGGAAGTTTCTTTAAAAATCCGGTAGTTACAAATTCTATTATTGAAAAAATTAAAGTTGATTATCCTAACATACCTATATACCCTTTTGATGAAAAAAAATCTAAAATTGCAGCTGGTTGGTTAATCGAACAAGCTGGTTGGAAAGGAAAAACAATTGATAACTACGGAGTCCATAAATTACAAGCATTGGTTCTTGTTAATTATGGAGGTGCATCAGGTCAACAAATCTATGAGTTATCAACTCAAATTATCAAAGATATCCAATCTAAATTTGGTATAGAGCTTGAGAGAGAGGTTAATATGGTTTTTTAGGGTAATACACTTTGATATTAGATGATAAGAAATTAAACCCTCTAATAAATTAAGTAATAATCATTAACAAAAAGTCTAACTTCTAATATCTAAAAAAGACATTCTCTTGTTTCTAAAGAAATAGTTTCTTATCTAAATTCAACCATTCAAGAGTAGAATTTGTAAAAATATCTTCTTTTACTTGTTGACTCAAATCACTTTTTTCTATGAATTTTCCAATTTCTAAATCTCCTAATGGGAAAGGATAATCACTTCCTAAACACACTTTTTTACTCCCTTGCATTTTAAGAATGTATTTTAATAAATCAATATCGTGTGTGATACAATCTACCCAAAATTTCCCAACATAATCTCTTGGATTTATTGGATTATCAATTGCTACTAAATCTGGTCGACAATTATATCCATGCTCAATTCTTCCAAGTGTTGGGAGAAAAGAGCCTCCGGCATGTGAAAAACAAACTCTTAGATTAGGAAGTTTTTCAAAAAGTCCCGCAAATATCATTGAACAAGCAGATCTAGATGTTTCTGCCGGCATACCAACCAACCAAGGCAACCAATACTTTCTCATACTATCAAACCCCATCATTTGCCAAGGGTGAATCATAATTGCCATTCCTAAACGTTCACAAGCTTCAAATATTGGAAAAAATTTCTCTTCACTTAAGTTTTCATCATTTATATTTGAACCAATTTGAATACCAACTAATCCGATAGATTTTGCTCTTTCTAACTCTTTAACTGCTAAATCTACATCTTGCATTGGAATTGTTGCTAAACCTATGTAATTCTTAGGAAAACGTACCACTAAATCCGCAATATGATCATTTAAAAATTGAGACATTTCCATACAATGCTCTGGTTTAGCGTGGTAACCAAACATTACTGGAATTGTACAAACAACTTGAACTTGAGTATTAAACTCCTCATATTCTTTTATACGAACACCCTCATCCCAACAGTTTTCCTTAATTTTTCTGAAAAACTTATTCCCCTGCATCATATCTGCAGTCTTATCTTCATTGTGTTCTAAATAGATAAAATCTCCATAACCAAATTTATCCGTCCATTTTGGTAAATGTTTTGGAATTATGTGAGAGTGCATATCAATTTTTAACATTTCGTTTGTTTTTAAGTATGACTCAAAAATAAGGGATTAAAACTTGTTCAAAAAATAAAACACCAACCAAACTACAACATCAAAGGCTATAGTTGTTATATTTTTCACAAATCTTCGATATCTTCTAGAGCAAACTCTAGTTCACTATAAGTTTTTGAATTTTGTTGAGATTTAGCAATTTCCATCCCCTCTTGAAAAACTTCTCTTGCTTTAGTATAATCTTTTAATGTTTCGAATATTTTTCCCAATTGATAGTATATGGCCAAATATTCATTATCCAATTCTTTTGCCTTAAGCATAAATGCTAAAGCCTCTTCTATCTTATTCAAATTCCAATATTCTAAAGCTAATGCGTAATGTGTAAATACATCATTTGGATCTTCTTCAATAAATTCTAATAATAGTTGGATTCTTGAAATCATATTATCAATGCTTAAACGTAGGGTTTATAATCACTTCTGACTTGATTGAATTAGCGATAAAACAAACATCATGTGCTTTTTGATGTAATTCTTTATGTTTCAATGCTGATATTGTTTTTTCAAATTCAACTTTAGGGCTTAAAACTATTGTTGAAACAAACATTTTTCCTCTTTGCAATCTTTCTAACTTTACTTCTACTGAATCAGTATAAGATTTTACTTCAATATTTTCTTTAGAACAAACAAATAAAAAACTCAATAAGTGACAACTCATCAAAGCACTTCCTAATTGCTCTTCAGGATTAATCAATTGTTCATCACCTTGAAATTCAGGTGCTGCAGAAACCTCCTGCTCTACCCCATTTTGGTATGTTATCTTATGATTTCGATTAAAAGAAAAATAATCAAATCTTTCTGTTTGCTTCTGCCAATCTAATTTTAAAAAAAAGGAAAACATATTTTGATAATTTTATGATGAACAACTTACAGAGATATCTTTTGACCAATCAGGAGGGAAATTTGCGTATGCTTCATACTCTGGCTGCTCATCGAAGGGTTTACTTATGATCAATAATAACTTTTGAACTTCAGAAAAATCACCTTGTTCTGCTTTTTCAATTGCTGTTTGTAACAAATAATTTCTTAAAATATATTTAGGATTTACCTGTTTCATTTTCAAGCTTCTCTCTTCATCTGAAAGCACCTCTTTTTCTAATCGGTTTTTGTACTGAACCGACCAGTCATCAAATGCTAGCCTGTTAAAAAACAAGTCTCTAATTGAATTATTTGTGACCTCTTCCTTAGATGAAAACTCACTTAATTTTCTAAAAAAAATCGTAAAATCAACATGATTTTCTTGTAAAATTGAAAATAAGCTTTTAAACAAATGTTGGTCTTCAGGGTAATAATTTTCTAACCCTAATTTATGGTGCATTAACTCATCCCATTTGCTTTTATAAATGGGTTCATAAGAATGAACTAATTCTTTTAAACGATCTAAGTCACCAATCAAAGGTAGAAACGATTGAGCTAAAGCACTACAATTCCATTGACCTATGTAAGGTTGATTTTTATAGGAATATCGACCTCCCTTATCCGAATGATTACAAATATGATTTTGATTAAAATCATCCATAAAACCATACGGTCCATAATCTATCGTTAACCCTAAAATAGACATATTGTCTGTATTCATTACTCCGTGCATAAAGCCAACCGATTGCCATTTAGAAATTAATTCCGCTGTTCTTTGAATTATTTCATTCAATAATAAATAATACCTATCTTCCTTACTAGTTAAATGAGGAAAATAGTTAGCTAAAACAAAGTCAGCCAAATGTTTTAATTGCCCTTCATCTTGTTTGTAATACCAATGTTCAAAATGACCAAAACGTATGAAAGAAGGCGCTATCCTTGAAACTACCGCAGCCGTTTCAATTTTTTCTCTGTAAACTGGTTCATCTGAACCTATTATTGATAAAGAACGGGTCGTTGGAATATTTAAAAAGTGCATTGCCTCTGAACATAAAAATTCACGAATGGATGAACGTAAAACAGCTCTTCCATCTCCCATTCTAGAATAAGGAGTTGAACCTGTGCCTTTTAACTGAATTTCAAATTCTTTATTATCAACTTCAATATTTCCCAAAAATATTGCTCTTCCATCTCCTAATTGACCTGCCCATTGTCCAAATTGATGTCCTGAATAAACAGAAGCATAAGGAATAATTGATTCGATGTATGAATTTCCAGAAAAAAAATCAAGTGTCTTTTTATCTTTGAAATCTAATTCTACTAAATTTAATTCTTCCTTCAAAAAATGAGATTCAGCAACTAAATATGAATTATGCAAAGTTGCTGGAAGTATTTCAGAATAGAATTTTAAATGGCTTTTGAAACTACTTTCTTTAAGACTTAAACCTTTTATAGATTGCATTTTTTGAGGCTCCATCAACTTAAATTCTTTCTAAAACAAATTGAATTAAACCTTTCATTTCATCTTTATATCCTTTGGAAAATTGATTCAATGGTCTATTTGCAATTCCTAAACAAATAGTTCCACAATGATGACCTAAACCTTTACCTAAAACAAATAATGCAGAGCTCTCCATTTCATAATTAGCAATTTTGATGCCTTTTGAAGAAATAAATTTTTCCATTTCATTATTTAAACTTTCAGATTGAAGTGGTAATCTTAGTGTTCTTCCTTGTGGACCATAAAACCCACTTGATGTGATAGTAATACCATTATGAATTGATTCGTTCTCAGCAAACTTTAAGAAAATCCTATCTGATGATTTAGTTAAATAAGGATATATATATTTGGGAAAAGATAATTTTGAAGTTAATTCATTCAAAAGTTCAACTTCACCAGAATCAAAATCTAGTTGATAAAACTGAGCTATATTATCTAAACCTAAAGCATATTGAGACAAAATATAACTATGAACTGGAATAGATACGTTTAAAATCCCACAAGTCCCTATTCGTATTAGTTCAAGAGATTTTTTTTCTTTTTTTTCTGTTCTTGATTCTAAGTCAATGTTAACTAAAGCATCTAATTCATTGATAACGATATCAATATTGTCAGTTCCAATACCTGTAGATATAACGGTGACCCTCTTTCCTTTGTATGTACCTGTTACCGTATGAAATTCTCTATGTTGTTTATTAACATCAACAGAATCAAAAAAAAGAGCAACTTCCCCTACTCGACCTTGATCTCCAACTAAAATTATTTTATCAGCAATTTCTGAAGAATTTAAACCTAAGTGATAAACTTCATTTTTATCATTTAAAACCAATTCTGAAGGTGGAAAATATACTTTTTGATTATTCATTATAACCAAATACTTTTTTTAGTAAGTCAGTTACTCGAGCAGTTGGATTTTGACGAATATTATTTTCTTCTTTTTCAACCATTATAAATAATCCTGAAATTGCTTTTTGAGTAACATAATCATTTAAATCAGGATTTAATTGTTGACCTCCCGTTAATTTCATTACACCATTGTATTTTGTAACAATTGGATTCCAATAACTTGTTAGTTTAACTTGATCAATTGCATCTTTAACTTTTGGCAAAAATGCATCGTATAATTGCTTACTTGTTGAATTCTTTAAAAAAGATGTTGCTGCACCTTTCCCCCCTTTCAAAATTTGAAACCCATCTTGAATAGACATATTTAAAATAGCATCTTTAAAAATTGGTAAAGCCATTTTCGAAGCACTTTCAGCTGCACGATTTAAATTTAATTCAAAATCAGCGACCTGTTTATCCAAACCAAATTCTAATGCTTTTTCTTTAATCTTTAAAGCATCTTCAGGAAAAGGTAATTTAATTTCAAGATTGTTATTGAATCCATCCGTAATTGATGTTAAGTCTACTGCTTTTTCGATTCCCTGTGTTAAAGCTTCTTTTAACCCTCCAACTACCTCATCATTTGTCAATTGATTCGATTGAGGAGTCATTGCTACTGTTTCCAATTGTGTTAACACTTCATTAGCTACATCACAAGAAGCAATTAAAATAACACTACATAAAACTATTACCTTTTTTAACATTTTAAAATTCAATATCAAGATTAAAAACTTTTTTAAACGTGTGTAAATTGGCATTTTTTTGTGCCATTGCATTAAACCGATCTTTACCCGTCAAAAACTTAACTTCGTCATTATTATTCTTAGAAATAAAACATTCTAAATCAATAGAGAAATTTTTTAAATGTTCTCTAATGAATGTTACTAAATCATTTGTATGGTTACTGATGTAATCAATTTGAACTTGATTATCAACCTCCATTTTCACTTTGTTTCCTTCTAGTAAAATTGGCTCTCTTTTGACCATTGCATTGTAAAGTGTTTCTAAGGCTCTACCCTTAGCGTCAAATGCGAACTGCCTCCAAACCATTTTTAACTGATCAAAAGTAAAATCTTCATTTGGTTGTTTTTGTTGTAATAATCCACCAGCTTCTTGCTCATTATGTTTATTTACTTCTAAGGCTTTTTTAATCGAATAGTTTGTTGAATTCAACTTACCGGTTGGAATACTTAATTCTTTTGCCTTTGGCTTTTGAAAAAGAGGGGTTTTTGAAGCAGAAACTACCTTTTTAGTTACAGGTTTAGGTGATGATTTTATAGCCTGATTAGGAAAAGGTATAATCTCAACTGGGTCAGTTAGACTTTTTTTTTTTCTAATTCACTTTTAAGCGAACACAATTGCATTAAAGCTAACTCAACCAATAATCTTGGGTTTTTAGAGGCTTTATAATCAACATCTGTTTTACTTAAAACAGATAATGATCTTAAAACGATATGAGCTTCAATATTTTTAGCTTGTTCGTTATATTTCTGCTCGATTGATTCTCCTACTTCAAGTAATTTTGAAGTTCTAATATCTTTACAAATTAATAAATTTCTAAAATGCTCTGATAAACCAACAATGAAATTATGAGGGTCAAATCCTTTTTCAATAATATCATTCAATAAAAGAAGAGAATTAGGAATATCTTCTTTTTGAGCAAAATCAACAATTCTAAAATAATAATCGTAATCTAAGATATTTAAATTTTCGATTACACTCTGATAAGTTAAATTATTACCAACAAAAGTAACAATTTGATCAAAAATTGATAATGCATCCCTAAGCGCACCATCAGCTTTAAGAGCTATTAAATGTAAAGCTTCTTGTTCAGCTGATATTTGCTCTTTTACTGCAATATTTGCTAAATGATCAGCAATATCATTTACCCTAATTCGATTAAAGTCAAAAATCTGACATCTTGAAAGAATTGTGGGAATAATTTTATGCTTTTCAGTAGTCGCTAAAATAAAAATCGCGTGTTTTGGTGGTTCTTCTAATGTTTTTAAAAATGCATTGAATGCAGAATTGGATAACATATGAACCTCATCGATAATGTAAACCTTGTGAGTACCAAGTTGGGGTGCAATTCTAACTTGATCAATGAGCGCGCGAATATCATCAACAGAATTATTGGAAGCTCCATCTAATTCGTATACATTTAAAGAGGCTCCCGAGTTAAAAGATTTGCAAGATTCACATTCATCACATGCATCAATTGTTTCAGATAAATTAAAACAATTAATTGTCTTTGCTAAAATACGAGCAGTAGTTGTTTTTCCCACCCCTCTTGAACCACAAAATAAAAAAGCTTGAGCTAAATGATCGTTTTTGATCGCATTTTTAAGCGTTGAAGTAATTGCTTTCTGCCCAACAACTGTATCAAAAGTCTGGGGTCTGTATTTTCTAGCAGATACTACAAATTCACTCATGTATGCAAAGATAATGAAAAATCTCCGCTATCATTTCTAATGTTAATAAAAAATCAAAACAACAACTTAAAAGCTTAAAAAACAAAAGTTTAAATACTAAAAACAATTGTTTAGAACTAATTTAAATTTTATATTCTAATAAACATTTAAAATAAAAATAGTATCTAATTTTGCTTAAATCATATGTTTATTAAATATTGAAAAAATATATCTTATGAACTTTATTGTATCAAGCTCATCATTATTACGTCACATTCAAAGTATATCGGGCGTTCTAACAACTAATAACACTTTACCAATTTTAGATAATTTCTTATTTGAAATTTCAGATAGTCAGTTAACAGTAACTGCATCTGATTTGGAAACAACTATGAGAACAAGTCTTGAAGTTGAAGCCAAAGAATCTGGTAAAATTGCAATTCCTGCAAAGTTATTAATCGATGTTCTTAAGAATTTACCTGATCAACCATGTGCATTCAGTGTAGATAACACAAACTATGCTGTTGAAATAGCTTATAACAACGGTAAATCTAAAATGGTTGGATCTCCAGGAGAAGAATATCCAAAAACTCCAGAAATTAAAAATACAAACACGTTAAAAATTTCAGGTGAAATCATCTCAAACGCAATCAACAAAACACTTTTCGCAACTGGAAATGATGATTTACGACCTGTGATGAGTGGAGTTTTTTGTCAGTTTACTCCAGATGATATTACATTTGTAGCAACAGACGCTCACAAGTTAGTTCGATATAAACGAAATGACTCTCAAGCAACAGGTAGTTCTTCTTTTATTTTACCAAAGAAACCTTTAAACTTATTAAAATCTAACTTAAGAGGTGATGAAGAAGTTTTAGTAGAGTATGATGAATCAAATGTTATATTCACTTTCAATGATATAATCCTCATTTGCCGTTTAATAGATGGTAAATATCCAAACTACGAAGCTGTTATTCCAAAAGAAAATCCAAACGTATTAACGATTGAACGTGCTCAATTTTTAAGTTCAATTAAGCGTGTTTCTATTTTCTCAAATAAAACAACTCATCAAATTAAATTAAAATTAGCTGGATCTGAACTTTCTTTATCAGCTGAAGATTTAGATTTCAATAACGAGTCCAATGAACGTTTAACTTGTAACTATAATGGTGATGATATGGAAATTGGTTTTAACTCTCGTTTTTTAATGGAAATGTTAAACAATATGGATTCTTCAGAAGTGAAATTGGAAATGAGTGACCCAAGCAGAGCTGGATTATTAATGCCAGGTACTAAAGAAAATGAAAATGAAGATGTTTTAATGTTGGTTATGCCCGTAATGTTAAATAGATAGATAATAAATTAATAAAACAAAAAAAAGGTGACTAAATTTAGTCACCTTTTTTAATATAATTAAAACTCTATTTTATTTTAAAAGAAAACAAAACAACTTAATTAGAATCCTGTAACTCCATTTACAGTTGTATATTTTAATACATTCTTCTTTTCAGGGTGGATTCTTGCAAAAGCAGATTGAACAGCTATTGTTCCTTCATGGAAACCACATAAAATCAACTTTAATTTTCCTGTGTATGTATTAACATCACCGATTGCATATATTCCAGGAATGTTTGTTGAATAATCTAACGTATCGACTTTTATAGCTCCTTTTTCGATTTCCAAGCCCCAATTAGAGATTGGACCTAAACTTGGTTTTAAACCAAACAAAGGAATAAAGTGATCCGCTTCCGTAAGAATTTCTCCATCTTTTTGATGTTTAATGATCACTTGATCAAGTTTTTCACCACCTTTTAACCCAACAACTTCCGCCTCAGTAACTAATTTGATTCTTCCTTTTTCCGCCATATCGATAACTTTTTGAACGGAATCTAAATGTCCTCTAAAAGAACTACTTCTGTGAACTAACGTCACTTCTGAAGCAATATTTCTTTCAGCTAGGAAAATTGACCAATCTAATGCCGAGTCTCCACCACCAGCAATAACACATCTTTTATCTTTATAAAATTCAGGATCTTTGATTATGTATTCAACCCCTTTATCTTCATAGTCAGTTATATTTGAAATAGGAGGCTTTCTTGGTTCAAAAACTCCTAACCCTCCAGCAATCATTACAATAGGAGCATGATGTTTAGTCCCTTTTATAGTTGTAACTATGAAAGAACCATCAGCTTGTTTTTCAATTTCAGTTGCTGCCTCCCCTAAAGTAAAGCCAGGTTTAAATGGTGCTGCTTGCTCCATTAAATTATCAACTAGCTCACCAGCTAATACAGAGGGAAATCCTGGAATATCATAAATTGGTTTTTTGGGATAAATTTCAGAACATTGTCCTCCCGCTTGAGCTAAAGAGTCAATTAAATGACATCTTAATTTTAATAAACCTGCTTCAAATACTGTGAACAAACCTACTGGTCCTGCTCCAATTATGATAATATCTGTTTCAATCATTTCTCTAATTTTTGGTTTACAAAATTAATCAATTTATAGCTAAATTCATATCATAATGACATGAGAACTACCCTTTATTCAAATAAATCTGTAGATAGGTATTTATCTCCTCTATCACAAATGATACAAACTACTACTCCTGATACTAAAGATGGGATTATTTTCATAGCTGTAGCAACAGATCCTCCACTGCTCATACCCGCAAAAACTCCTTCTTCTCTTGCCAACCGTAGAGCCATTTCTCTAGCCTCAACATCAGTAACTTCTATGATCTGATCGACTCTTTTTTCATCAAATATTTTAGGTAAATATTCTACTGGCCATTTTCTTATACCAGGAATTTTAACTCCTTCAGCTGGTTGAGCACCAATAATTTGAATATTTGGATTTTGTTCTTTCAAATATCTTGAAACCCCCATTATTGTTCCTGTAGTTCCCATAGCTGATACAAAATGAGTAACCTCTCCATTTGTATCTCTAAATATTTCTGGTCCAGTTGTTCTATAATGCATATTCGGATTGTCCTGATTAGCAAACTGATCAAGCATTATATAACCTTCCTGATTAACTTTATTTCTAGCATAATCAATAGAAGCTTCCATTCCACCTAATTCAGGAGTCAAAGTAACCTTTGCGCCATAAGCCTTCATTGTTAAAATCCTTTCTTTTGTTGAGTTTTCTGGCATTACCAATTCAATATCAACCCCCATCAAACGAGCAATCATAGCTAATGCTATACCTGTATTACCACTTGTTGCTTCAATCAATTTTGAATCTTTAGTGATGACTCCTTTATCAATTGCACCTTTAATTAATCCGAAAGCTGCCCTATCTTTTACACTTCCTCCTGGATTATGCCCTTCTAGTTTTGCAAATAAGCGTACATTCTTATTCTTGTTGATTTGCTTTAACTCAACTAAAGGAGTATTTCCAATAAAGTCTAATAATTCTGCCATTTTATAAAGTTTTTGGCTGTTTAATTCTTAATTCTGGTTGATGGTAAACTGAACTATTCGCTTGAACACTTTTTGTTAGCCAAACATTTCCTCCAATAATCGAGTTAGCTCCAATTATTGTTTGACCACCTAAAATTGTTGCTCCTGCGTATATCACAACATCATCTTCAATAGTTGGATGACGTTTTGTTAAAGCCATACCTTTTGCAACACTTAAAGCTCCTAATGTAACTCCTTGATATAATTTTACATTATTACCAATAATAGTAGTTTCACCAATTACAACTCCTGTTCCATGATCAATAAAAAATGATTTTCCGATTTTTGCACCCGGATGAATATCTATTCCGGTTTTTCCATGAGCTAATTCTGTAAAAATCCGAGGAATAAAAGGGACTCCAAGTTCATGTAAAAGATGTGCTATTCGATAAATTATAATTGCATAAAAACCTGGATAAGTTCTAATAACTTCTACAAGCGAACTAGCTGCAGGGTCTCCATCATCAATCGCTTTAGCATCTTTCAAAAGTAATTCATAAACTTCTGCTAGTTGATCATAAAATAAAGCAGAAATCTCTTCTGCTTTTTTATCCATTTCAGATTCAAGATGAAGCAATAAAATAGATAAATCCTTTTGGTTTTTATTTAATTCTAAAACCAATTTTTCTTTTGAAGAAAATACCTTATTGCTGTATGAGGGAAATAGAATTGCAAGTAGACTTTCTAAATAATCTTCTACCAATTTTTGAGAGGGTAAAATTGACTTAATAGTATGACTCAGATATAATTTATCTAAAAACCGCTCCATGAAAAGCCCTTAATCAATAACTCCTGCTGCTACAGTTGCATTTGTATTTTCATTTATCAAAATAAATGCACCTGTTTTTCTATTTTTCTTGAAACTATCAAAACTTATAGGGTTAGCTACTTTAATACCTACTTTACAAAAATCGTTTAACTGAATTGTTCCATCGTTTTCAACCTCCTCAAAAGTATGTATATCAATTTTTTGATCAACATCTTTCAAAATTGCCTTTGTCCTAAAACTATTTTGCTGTAACAATAATTTAGTACCCGAATGGTAAGGCTTGTTATCCATCCAACAAATTGTAGCTTCTATTCTTTTATCTGTTTCAATGGAAGTATTTACGGGAACAATTGTACTACCTCTACTGATATCAATATCATCAGCTAGATGAATTACTACAGATTCTTGTTGAACCGCCTCTTCAATTTCGTTTTGATTTTTCTCAAGTTTTGTAATTGTTGTAATCATTTCTGATGGCAAAACCATTACCTTATCTCCTTTTTTGAAAGTCCCACTTAAAATACTTCCTGCGTAACCTCTGTAGTCATGTAACTCAGTTGTTTGAGGACGAATAACATATTGAACTTGAAAACGAGCTTCTTTCTCTTCAACTTCTCTTTCAATTGTAACATTCTCTAGGAATTCCATCAAAGACTCGCCTTCATACCACGCCATTTTTTCTGATCGATTTACAACATTATCACCTACCAATGCAGACGCTGGTAAAAATGACACCTTATTAAATTTCAATGATTTAGAAAACTCTAAATAATCTTCTTGAATTTGGTTAAACACTTTTTCATCGTAATTCACTAAATCCATTTTGTTTATACAAACCAAAACATGAGGAACATCTAAAATCGATGAAATCATACTATGTCGTTTCGTTTGATCTGTTATACCGTTTCTTGCATCGACTAAAATAATCGCTAAATCGGCATTTGATGCACCCGTAAACATATTACGTGTATATTGAGCATGTCCAGGAGTATCAGCAATAATAAACTTTCTTTTAGCTGTAGAAAAATATTTGTAAGCAACATCAATCGTTATACCTTGCTCTCTCTCAGCTCTTAAGCCATCGGTTAACAATGCTAAATCAATTGAAGTATTTTCTCCAGTTGATTTACTTTGTCTAGTAACTGTTTCAATTATATCTGTAGAAATAGAATCACTATCTAATAGCAATCTACCGATTAAGGTACTCTTCCCATCATCAACATTTCCAGCTGTAAAAAATCTTAATAAATCCATTTTGTTTTTTTCAAATTTGTTTTTTAAAGTAATTTAGAATATGACCTCATACAAACTAAAAATATCCTCCTTTTTTTCTATCTTCCATTGCTGCTTCACTCACCCTATCATCCATACGAGTCGCTCCTCGTTCACTAATTTTTGAAGCTTGTAATTCCGCTATTATTTCATCAACTGTAAAAGCTTCACTTTCAATAGCCGCTGTACAAGTCATATCACCTACTGTTCTGTACCTTACTTTTCGATTAACAATTACATCATTTTCATCCAATGATAAAAACTCATTATTTGCCATTAATTGACCTGATTCTGTTAGTACACATTCTCTATCGTGAGTAAAATAAATAGGTGGTAATTTAATTTTTTCTCTTTTGATGTAATTCCATACATCTAATTCTGTCCAATTACTGATAGGGAAAACACGAACATTCTCTCCTTTGTCAATTTTACCGTTGTAGATTGTCCATAATTCTGGACGTTGTTTTTTAGGATCCCATTGACCAAATTCGTCTCTAACAGAAAAGATTCGTTCTTTTGCTCTTGCTTTTTCCTCATCTCTTCTAGCTCCTCCCATACATGCGTCAAACTCAAATTCTTCAATCGTATCTAAAAGTGTATATGTCTGTAAACCATTTCTACTAGGAAACTTACCTTTTCCATCTTCAAGATTTCGTTTCTTAATAGTATCTTCAACTTTTCTTACGATTAAGTTTTCTCCTAATTCTTCAACTAATCTATCTCTAAATTCAATCACTTCAGGAGAATTGTGTCCTGTATCTACATGAACTAATGGAAATGGAAATTTACCAGGCCTAAAAGCCTTCATAGCAATATGAACTAAGCATATACTATCTTTTCCACCACTAAACAATAAAGCAGGACGATCAAATTGACCAGCAACTTCTCTCATAATATAAATTGCTTCTGCTTCTAATTCATCTAAATAATCTAATTTTTTCATTCTTCTATTTTGTTTCTAAAAACTTATTTATAAAAAATAAGCATCAAAAATTAATAATTTTTAAGTGTGTAACCCACATTCTTTTTTGCTTTTATCCTCCCACCACCATCTTCCAGCTCTAAAATCTTCACCTTCTTTTACAGGTCTTGTACAAGGTTGACAACCAATACTAACAAACCCTTTATTGTGAAGACTATTGTATGGTATATTAAATTTGTTAATAATTTGTTTTACTTCCTCCAACGACCAGTTTAAAATTGGATTAACTTTAATTATTCCTCTGTTGGAATCCTCTTCAATTATTGATAAGTCTTTTCTATTTTCAGAATGTTCAGCTCTTAGGCCTGTAATCCAACATTCAACTCCTTCTAAAGCTCTATTTAAAGGGTCAACTTTACGAATAAAACAACATTCTTTTCTATTCTCAACTGATTCATAAAAACTATTAGGTCCTTTTTGAGTTAAAAATTCCTGAACTTTTTTAAACCCTGGAAAAAAAACTTCTATTTCTTTATTGTAACGTTCCCTTGTTCTACTTAAAACAGAATAAGTTTCTGGAAATAAACGTCCAGTATCTAATGTAAATACACGAATCGGCAAATTGTTAGAAAAAATATAATGTGTAATTACCTGATCTTCCCAACTTAAACTTGTAGAAAAAGCAGCTTTATTACCATACTTTTCAGATACAGTTTTTAAAATTACTTCAATTTCATTTGTTTCAAATTTCATTTTAATCACTTTTTAGCATTTAAATTTTAATTAAAACTCATATCTTATTTATCTATAAAATTACGACTAATAAAATATTTAAAGCCTATTTTCATCTTTTAAACTTTATAATCTATTTCAATAAACTTTGAATAATTGTTTTCAAACTCAATACAATAATTAAACTTCCAACTAATAATAGACCTTTTTTAATTGAAATTTTATTTGAAAAATAAATCGAAAGTGGTGCAGCAATCATTCCTCCTATTACTAAACCAAATACAACTTGCCAGTGACTTAATCCGATGAACAAGAAAAATGTAATTGTACTTGTCAAAGCAACAAAAAACTTTGATAAATGCGCTGAACCAATTGCATAACGTAAATGTCTGCCTCCAGCTAATAACGAACTTGTTACAATTGGTCCCCAGCCTCCTCCACCGACAGAGTCTAAAAATCCACCAGAAAAAGCTATCGGAAATAATTTTGTAATTTTTTTCTTCTTGCTATACAAAACAAATGTTCTTCTAATAATTAAAACACCAAGAATCAACGTATAAATTGCTACTAATGGCTTGATGATTGAAAAATACTCTTTACTTATAAATGTTACAGAAGCAGAACCTAAAACAGCACCAATTACCCCAGGCCATAACAATGCTTTAAACATTTTTTTATTAATGTTTTTATGTCTCATATAAACCAATGAAGAAGAACCTGTTGTAAATATTTCAGAGGCATGCATACTTGCACTTGCAACAGCAGGAGTAATTGTTGGAATCCCAAGACTCATCAATAAAGTTGTTACACTTACACCATAAGCCATCCCTAAAGCTCCATCAACCATTTGTGCACCGAAACCTATCAGTAAATACCATCCAATATTCTCATCCAAATTAATCAAAATATCAAAACTTAAATCTTTTACTGTTTCAAAGGGAATATATGAAAGTATAACATGACTGATTAATATTAATATAATAATCAATAATGAGTTAATCGTAGCTTTTCGAACTTTTGACCAAACTGATTGTTCAGTAACAGATAATTCTTTTGTGATTTTATTCAACGTTTTCATTTTTTGACTCAAATCACCTTTCAACTCCGTTCTAATTTTATATAAATTTTCAAGAACTTCCTGAGTTTCGTCTGGAAAAACATCATTCAATGTTTCCTTTATTTTTTTTGCCATTGTTGGAGATTTCTCATTTGTTGAAATCCCTAATTTTAAATTTCCTTTTGTAACTACTGAACCCAAATAAAAATCGGATAAATCAGGATTGTCAGCTACATTATACAACATCCTATGTTTTTTGACTAGTATTCGAATTTCTTCAGATTTTTCAGTATCATTTAAAGCTGATATAACAATATCCTTTCCTTTTAAATCATTTTCTTCAAATTCTTTTTTGACTAATTCAATTGATGAGAATGATGCTGTAAATTTTCTTAGTGCCGAAGTAAATTCTTTTGATACAATTGTAACTTTCGTTAATGGAGAATTACTAATTATAGCTTTTAATTTTTCTAAACCCACAAGACCGCCTCCTACTATAAGTAAATGCATCTCATTCAGTTTTAAAAAAACTGGAAACAATTCATTTTGATTTGTTAAACTATCTTTCATTCTAATGAGCTTCAACTTAGTATATGGCTTAATTAAATTGATTCTTTATACCGACAAATCCTTCGATTTTAAAAACAAATGAAATTACATTTATGCTTGTTACTAAATCTTTCATAATATGTATAACCCAAAAACCTTTTTTCTTTCTAAAAAACCACTTTAAATTGATAAAACAAGGGTTTATACTAAACCTTATTAAACAAAAATTTAAATTTCTTGAATTCTGAAAAGACCGTTTAATTTATAGTGTCAATTCTTAATCTAACTTCAATTTTGTAAGAAAAATAATGCAAACATATTGAGAGATTTTGAATTAAAAAAGGAAATAATGATAATTATTTTATAAAATCTATCGATTTAATAGATTTAGATGATTTAATTGTATGCTCTAAGGTATTTAAATAGAAATCTAACTAATAAATCTAGACTTTTCCTTGGAAGTTGGAATGTAACAAGATTTTGATGCAATATTAAATCTGTTTTTAGCAATAATGTCGTAAACGAAATCTCTAATAAAATAAGGAACTATTAGAAAAATTGATAGCAAAGGGTAAGGTAATTTGAGCTTAAGACATAACCTTAAGCCAGCTGATGATTTTTTTAATAACTTCCCATTAATAAAGAAATAAAAAGTAGATAAATCCGGTCTGGGTTCATTCAGTTTATCAAAAAAACCATTTGTAAATTCAGATTGAATTGGCGCAAAGTAAATATCCCCCTTTTGGTCATTTCTCAAAACAAATTGAACGATACCTTGACAAAAACCACATTCACCGTCATAAAATACGATATGATCAAACTTTTTATTCATATAAACAAAAATACAAAAAGAAGTTTATTCAAATAAAAAAATATTTATCAAAATTTGTCCGATCAATTGAAATGAAAATTTGATAATTAATGCTAGAAATACGATTTAAAAGTAAATACTCCATTTAGAAAATTATCGTATTTTTGTTTAAAGAAGACTTGAATACAGTAGCTAAATCTGAATCAATTTTTCCAATTACGATAAAAACTTTTCAATCTTTAATATGACTTTTTCAATTATTGTAACGCTTTGTTTATTAATACTTGTAGCTTATATATTTGATTTAAGTTCTAAGCATACAAGGGTTCCAACAGTTATTTTTCTGTTACTATTGGGGTGGGGAGTTCATCAATTAACAGATTTATTTCATGTGAAAATTCCAGATTTAAATCCTCTCCTACCAATTTTAGGAACAGTTGGACTTATACTAATTGTATTAGAGGGAGGTTTAGAATTAAAAATCAAAAAGAGTAATCATCAAATATTAAAAAAATCTACATTATCTGCTATCATATCTCTAATGCTCACAATGGTAGCGATTGGATTTGGATTTCATTATTTATCAGGAATGAGCATACTTTCTTCCATTGTAAATGCTATTCCTCTTTGCATCGTCAGTTCAGCAATTGCAATTCCCAGTGCTGAAAATATTTCAAAAGATAAAAAAACATTCATTATATATGAAAGTAGTTTATCCGATATATTTGGCGTAATTATCTTTAATTTCTTCGTTATAAATGAAACCATAAGTTTAGGTGCTATTGGTAACTTCTTCTGGCAAATTTTAATCATGCTTATTGTTTCAATTATTGCAAGTACTCTACTTGCTTTATTAATAAGAAGAATAGACCATCATGTTAAATTCTTACCAATTATCATTATAACTATTCTAATCTATGAAATTGCTAAACATTACCACTTACCTGCGCTGATTTTCATATTGATATTTGGGTTACTTTTAAATAATATTGAGAAAATTAAAGCAATAAAATTTTTAAACAATGTTAACACCGACAAATTAACTAGTGAAGTTGGACGATTTCGAGAAATCGTTATCGAATTTACATTTTTAGTAAGGACCATGTTTTTCTTGTTATTTGGTTTTATCATTGAGACTAAAAAAATATTAGATGTTACAAGTTTAATGCTTGCTGCAAGTATTGTAGCTCTAATTCTTTTAATTAGAATAGTTTATCTAACGATTTCTAAAATTGAAATATTCCCATTATTATTTATTGCACCTAGAGGCTTAATAACTATTCTATTATTTTTATCTATTCCTTTAAACATTAAACTACCATTCATTACAAAATCACTAATGATACAAGTTATTTTACTCTCAACTTTTGTTATGATGTTTGGACTAATGTTTCACAAAAAAAAGGATCATTATAAGATTCAAAAACAAAAAAATCAAATCGACTCTTAAAAGTATTTAATTGTGATGTATTCAAATAATAATGTTAATAGAAATAAAACAAGAATATTTAAAAATTAACTAGTTATGTTTAAAACGATTGAAAATAAAACAATTAATGAGATTTTAAATTTTTCTTTAATTGAAGTTGATAAATATCAATTAAAAATATCTACTGTCATCGTTTTAAGCGTGTTTATACTCTTCATCATCGTTTTTCTTAAATTTTTAAAAAAACTCATCAATCGCTCTACAAAATTTGATCAAGGTAAAAAATATTCTATTTTCAACTTATTCAAATATTTCACACTTGTATTTACTATTGTATTTTCATTACAAATAATCGGTCTTGATGTTTCAGTTCTTCTTGCTGGTTCAGCTGCTTTATTAGTGGGTATTGGTTTTGGACTTCAAAATGTTTTCAGCGATTTCATCTCCGGTATAATCATTTTAGTTGATGCATCTGTAAAAGTAAATGATGTTATTGAATTAAATGGATTAATTGGTTCAGTAATAGAAATCAATTTTAGAACAACAACTGTAATGACAAGGGATGAAAAATACATTATCATACCCAATTCACAACTAACAAGTAGTCAATTAATCAATTGGTCACATAGCAAAATAACTTCTCGTTTCGAAGTATCAGTTGGAGTTGATTACAGTTCTGATGTTGAAAAAGTTATACAATTACTTGAAGAAGCTGTTAAACTTCACCCAAAAGTTTTAAGAACACCCAAACCTTTTGTGAGATTTACTGAATTTGCTGATTCATCTTTAAATTTCACAATTCTTTTCTGGTCTAATGATTTATTTCGTATAGAAAATGTAAAAAGCGAAATCCGAATTGAGATTTTTAAACTTTTTAAGAAAAATGGTATTCAAATACCATTTCCTCAAAGAGTTGTTCACATGCCGAAAGGAAAATAATATTTTCAAGAAACAAAAAGAAGTAGTTTTTTTGATACTTTCTACGGGAGTTAAAAAATCAAAAAATAATGATACCCTCCCAACAATTAAAGAAATAAGAACACTCTCTTTCCCTTTATTTTTTCAAACTTAACTTTACATATTGTATCATCTTTTACCATAAGTTCCATACATTTGTAAAAAATATTACTATGAAAAAATTGACACTTTTATTTTCAGTTTGTTTAAGCATTTTTGTTAATGCTCAAAATTTTAGACTTCCAAAATTAGACTATGCTTATAACTCACTTAATAAGTCTATAGATTCTATTACAATGAGAATTCATCACTCAAAACACCACCAAGGTTATGTAAATAAATTAAATAAAGCAACAGAAAACACTGCAGACTCATCTAAATCATTAGAAGAACTATTTTTAGAAATTGACATTAAATCAGATGCAATTCGTAACAATGCTGGTGGACATTATAATCATTCCCTTTTTTGGAATATCCTTACTCCAGATGACACAAAAATGTCTAATGAACTTAAAAATGCTATAACCTCAAGTTTTGGTGATATCGAAAATTTTAAACATAAATTGAATAAAGCTGCTTCAACTCAATTTGGTTCTGGTTGGGCTTGGTTAATTGTAACTCCCAATAAAACACTGCAAATATGTGCAACGCCTAATCAAAACAACCCATTAATGAATGATGCTGAAGTCAAAGGTATTCCTATTATAGGAATTGATGTATGGGAGCACGCTTACTATTTAAAGTATCAAAATAAAAGAGGAGATTATTTAAGTGCGATATGGAATATAATTAATTGGGATAATGTCTCTAAATTTTACTTCGAAGCTATAAATAACAATGAGCTTTTAGAAAAATTAAATTAAGCCAAAAAAAAAGAAGCTAAATTATATTAGCTTCTTTTTTTTATATAATTTTATTAATATTTAAACTCTTAGCAGCCAGTTATTTGTATCTTCAATTTTTCCAGCTTTCAAGTCATCTAAATATCTTTTTACTTTTAATGAAAACTCTCTATTTTCTACAGGAGGTAAATCATAAACCTGCCCCTTGTAACCAATTTTAATAATATGAGCAATAGTTGCAGCAGTTCCAGCTCCAAAAACCTCTGTAATCGAACCATCTTTAACTCCCTCAATAACTTCGTCTACTAAAACTTTACGTTCTACAACTTCAACTCCCCATGATTTAGCTACTTCAATTACAGATCTTTTAGTCGTCCCCTTAAGAATTGTATCAGTATCTTCTGAAGGTGTTATTAATTTACCATCTTTCATGAATACAACATTCATTGTACCTGACTCTTCAATGTATTTGTGCTCTTTTCCATCAGTCCATAACAATTGATGAAAACCTTCTTTTTGGCATTTTAATGCTGGATGTAAAGCTGCAGCATAATTGCCAGCTGTTTTTGCCATTCCAACACCTCCTTCAGCTGCACGTGTGTAATATTCTTCAATCTTTACGCTTACTGGCTCAGAATAATACATACCAACTGGACAAGTAAAAATGATAAAACGATAAGTCTCTGATGGTTTAACTCCAATATAGTCATCCGTCGCAAACATAAAAGGACGGATATATAATGAATAATCATCTTTAGATGAAACCCATTCTTTATCAATTTCTACAATCTTACGAACTAACTCAACGAAAAGCTCTTCACTAATTGAAGCCATGCACATTCTTTCACATGATTCTTTAAACCTCTTAGCATTTAATTCAGGTCTGAACAATACTACATCTCCATCTACTGTTTTATTCGCTTTCATACCTTCAAAAACAGACTGTCCATAATGAAGAGCTGAATTTGCAGGACTAGTTGAAAAGTTTCCAAAAGGCTTAATTTCCGGTTGTTGCCATTTTCCATCTACATAATCCATCACTAACATATGATCAGAAAAAACTTTTCCAAACGGAATATTATCCCAATTAACTTCAGACACTCTTGACTTTTCAGTTAACTCTATATTAAAAGTAGAAACTTCGCTCATGATTAAAAATTTATTTTTGCGAATATAATTAGAATACTCCAACCTAACAACCATTTGTATAGTATTAACAGAAATAAAATTGTCTTATTTTTGTCCTAGGAATGAAGAAAAGTCAAGAGATATTAAAAAAATATTGGGGGTATGATAAATTCAGACCCTTACAAGAATCAATTATTGACGATGTAATCTATGGACATGATACATTAGCTATTCTTCCTACTGGTGGAGGTAAATCAATTTGCTTTCAAATCCCTGGAATTGCTAGAGAGGGAATAACTCTTGTAATTTCACCTTTAATTTCATTGATGCAGGATCAAGTTAAAAATTTAAACTCTAAAGGAATTAAGGCTAGGGAAATAACAAGTGGTATGAATTATAGAGAAATCGATATAACATTAGATAATGCAGTATTTAATGGTGTCGATTTCCTTTATACATCTCCTGAAAGACTTAAAACAAAGTTATTTATTGAACGGTTTAAAAGAATGAATGTTGGACTCATTGTAGTTGATGAAGCTCACTGTATTTCTGAATGGGGGCATGACTTCAGACCTACATACAAAGATATTTATTCTTTACGTGAAATAAAGCCTCAAGTTCCTATTATTGCACTTACAGCAACAGCGACAAAAAAAATCAAACAAGACATTTTATCAGAGTTAAAGTTAAAATCACCTAAAACTCATATTGGAAATTTTGATAGGCCAAACCTTAAATTCATAATAAAAAAAACAAATTCAAAACTCCAAGATACAACTCAATATTGTCTTAACAATCAAAACAAATCCGGTGTTATTTATTGTCAAACTCGAAAAAGTGTAAAAGAATTAGCAAAACACTTAACTGCAAATAATTTAAAAATTGGTATCTACCATGGTGGTATGACTAACAAAGATCGAAAAAGGGTACTTGAAGCTTGGATGTCAAACAAAATTGAAATAATGGTAGCAACAAATGCATTTGGCATGGGAATAGATAAACCTGATGTTAGATTTGTTTTACACTTTGAAGTGCCCTCAAATATTGAATCTTTTTATCAAGAAGCTGGAAGAGCTGGAAGAGATTTACTCGATTCGGAATGTATTACTTTTTGGGAGGAAAAAGACATAAAAGGCTTAGAAACAAAATTAAAAAAACAATTTCCCGATATTACTACTATAAAAACAACTTACAGAGCTGTTTGTAATTACCTCAAAATTGCAATAAATTCTGGTAAAGATGAAACTTATAACTTTGACTTAATTGATTTCAGTAAGAAATTTAACTTCTCTATAAATGATGTTTTTTACTCACTAAAACAACTAGAAATTAATCATGATATTTCATTTTCAGAATCTGTTTTCCATCCAACCAAAGTAAAAATCGCTATCGGAAATACAGAACTCTATAGTTTTAAAATAAAAAATGAAAGTTACTTACCTTTATTAACCTATTTAGTTCGATCTTATCCCGGAATTTTTAACCAGTATTTCGAAATTAATGAATCTCAATTAGCTGATAAACTCAAACTTTCAAATGAAACGATAAAAAAACAACTCATCCAATTAGAAAAACTAGGAATAATTGATATCAATTGGTCATCTTCTCTTCCAACTTTAACATTCTTACATGAAAGATATCCAGATGATTATCTTTCATGTAATTTAGAAAGTTATGAAAGTCGAAAAAACTATGAATTCGACAGATTGAACCTGATGATAAATTTATTAACGATCAACACTTGTAGAAATACTCAAATATTAAACTACTTTAATCAACCACTAGATAAAAGTTGTGGAAATTGTGATGTATGCCAAACAAATGATAGCATTTTATCAACAAAGGAAATTGAGAAATTGATTATATCATTAATACCAATCGAAGGTACTGATTTATACACTTTGTCAAGTCAAATTAACTGTAATAAGAATCAAATAAAAGAATGCCTACAGAATTTAATTTTGAAGGAAATATTAAATTTTCAAGATGATAAAATCTTTTTAATTTAAGTTTTATTGATGGATAATTTTAATTCATGAACTTCTTTTTGTAAATCTTGTATTGATTTCGATACTCCTGTATCATCAATTTTAACATCAGGTAATTCGGGTGAAATATAATTAACAAATTTCCATATCTCAATTATTTGAGAAATATGTACTAAATATGGTTCATAAAATGTATTCGTTGAACACAACTGAAATGATTGGTTAGAATCAAGTAGATTATGAACAATTTTAAAAACAATTCCATCATCCTTTGTAACAATAATACAAGGCGTTCCATTTCTAATTGACATCCAGTTTTGAATAAACTCTGCAACAACATAAGACCCTTCAACTACAGGAGGCATTGAATCACCTTTAATTGGAAATGAACGGTATTTTTTCTCCTTTGACAAAAAAGGTAAGTTGAATGTTGGTAGTACTTTTAAATAATCAGGATCTGCATATCCTGAAGTATATCCAGCACTTGCCTTCATCGGTATCATTTCGATCAACTCTTCATTTTCAGAATTTACTAGACTAGTTAAAACTCTTAATTTAGTCCCTTTAGAATCAATGTTAGCTCCTAAAATCAACCTATCAAATTCATGATCTTCCAAAGATTTAAAATCTTTCCGAACTAGATCATCAATAGCTACCCTGTAATAATCACTTAAAAGTATTAAATTTTCTAAACTTGGTTGAGCAACACCATTTTCATATCCACTATATGTAGATCTTGAAAAATTGATATCTATTGCAACTTCTTCTTGGGATTTTTTTAGTTTTTTTCTAAGAATCTTTAAGTTATTTCCTACAAAACTCATATAAGTAATTTTAACAAATATAAATATTCTTAAAATATAAACATAAAAAAGATTAGAAATTAATCTAAAAATTTAATATTTCATTATTTCTAAGATAGAATTACTTAATCAAGTTAAGAGCCCCTACTTCTTGAACTAAATTCTCGTTGTCCTTTGTTTTAAAAATGATTTTCCAAATAAAAACACCACTATTTACTTCTATGTCGGAACTAGAAAACAATCCATCCCAACCAATATTCATATCATGAGATTCAAATATAAGCTCTCCCCATCTGTTATATATTAACAAGGAATAATCATCGAGATCAACACCTGAAGTAAATACCGGTTTAAATTCTTGATTATAATTATCTCCATTTGGAGTAAATGAATTAGGAATATAATAAATTAACTCTTCATTTACTTTTACTCTAGTATAAGTTGTATCAAAACAGTTGTCAGAACTTTTTACAATTAACCTCATGATATAATCACCTCCAATATCATTTGGAAAAATATGTTCTGTATCTAGAACTTGAGTAGAATCTTCAATTCCATCTCCATATACCCAATAATACCATTCACCATCAGTCGAATTATTTGTTATTACAGCTTTTGAATTATAAGTACTCAATTCGTAATTATCTAATTCAAACGAAGCTACTGGAAGAGGATTAACAGAAATTGTGTCTACAAAAGTTGCACTAGATATACAACCATAACTATTAGCCTTAGAAATTGTGATATCGTAATTTCCATCGATATTGTAAGTATGTGAAAAAGAACTTTGATTTAAATAATCTTTATTATCTGTATTCCAATTTACAACATCTCCTACAGAGTAATTATTATCAGTTAATGCAACACTTAATGGAACACAACCATCCAATGCATCAACCGATATATCAATTATTGGAACAGGATTTACTGCAAATGATATTTGCTCTGTTGTTGAACAATCATTCACTGGATTGACTACAGTATAATCAACTGTATAACTGTTAACTCCTTCTGTTGATGGTGAGAAGATTGGTAAATTCCCTGTTCCAATTCCAGAACTAGACCATGTCCCTCCAGCTATATCAACATTTAAAGATAAATCAATATCTAAATCATTTTCACATAAATCATTTATTGGCAAAAATTGTAAATTCAAGGTCGTAATATCTTGCGTAATTTCTATTGTATCTTCAGCATAACAATACAAAGTATTGATAGGATCATACATATAAACTACTCCTAGGTAATAAGTCCCCGGTATTGATATATCAACTTGTGGATTTAATGAACCAACTTGAGCTGCTGACTGATCATACCATTGATAATAAGTGTCTCCAACAACATTTGAAGCATTTGTACCATCAAGTTGTATTAAAGTATTACTACATGTTAATATTTGATCTACTCCTGCATTGGCAATTGGGTTTCCATAAACTGTATATTGATCAATGGTTGAACAACCATTAATATCTGTATATGTCACGTCTACTGTTCCTGGACTTACACTTGTTATAAACCCAAGAGCATCTATATCTGCAATTGAAGGATCTGATGAAATCCATGGAGTTACAGGGTGATCTGTAGTCCCAACAAACCAATCTAAATCTCCAACACATCCTGTATTACCTACAAGTGGAGCTATTGTTGGTAAGTTATTTACTTGTATCGTCCCTGTAGCATCAACAGTTCCGCATCCACCAGTTAACGGAATTGTATATGAAAACGAACCCGAAACTGAAGGCGTACCATTTATTGTAATTACATCTGAAGCCCAAGTTGCAGAAACACCTGGAGGTAATCCATTCGCTCCATCTACTCCATCATCAACGATTCCTGTTGCACTAGTTGTTGAATGAGTAATTGATGTTATAGCTGTATTTACACAAACTACAGGCGAATTTGAAGCTAATCCAACTGTATTTGAATTATTAAGTGTTATAAGAACTGAATTAGAAATGTCATCAGCACATCCTGCCATTTTTACTAACCTTCTGAAATAAGTATTTGATGTCAATGTTCCTGGTTGATAATCCTCATTTACTTCTCCTGAAATATCAACCCAAGTTGAATTATCAGTACTTTCTTGCCATTGATATGTAAATGAAACTACTGGAGCTACTGTTGATGTCATCCCATCTAACAAACTAGGAGCTGTTCCTGTACAAATTGTTTGATCTGATGAAATTGTATTATCTGATACGATTGAACAACTACAATCGACTAATAAACTGTTATCTGTTTGACAACTTGTCCCAACAGTTCTTACATAAAATGTAGATGTACTTCCTGATGATATACCTGTAAAAACATTACTTGATTGCCATGAAACATTATCAATACTATATTCTAAAGTTCCTGAACTTACACTTGAATTAACTGTTACATTATCCACACTAGCCCCTGTACAATTCGTCGTTATAGAAACTGCTGTTGGTAAACCATCTACTTGAATTATTCCTGTTGCTTCAACTGATCCACAACCACCTGTTAATGGTATTGTATACGAATAATTCCCTGCTAAAGTTGGTGTTCCACTTAACGTGATTACATCTGCAGCCCATACTGCTGATACACCTGAAGGCAATCCTATTGCTGCTCCTATTCCTGTTGCACCTGTTGTTGTATGAGTAATTGAAGTTATAGCAGTATTTTCACAAACTACAGGCGAACTTGAAGCTAATCCAACTGTATTGGTATTATTTACTGTTATGAATACTGAATTGGAAATATCATCTGCACATCCTGCCATTTTAACTAGCCTTCTAAAATATGTACTTGATAATAACGTTCCTGGTTGGTAATCTTCATTTACTTCTCCTGAAATATCGACCCAAGTTGAATTATCAGTACTTTCTTGCCATTGATATGTAAATGTAACTACTGGAGCTACTGTTGATGTCATCCCATCTAACAAACTAGGAGCTGTTCCTGTACAAATTGTTTGATCTGATGAAATAGTATTGTCCGATACAGCTGAACAATTACAATTAATGATTTGGTTTAATAAAGATGAAGAACATGAAGTACCAACAGTTCTTACATAAAAAGAATATGTACTTCCAGAACTTAATGATGAAAAAACATTGCTAGACTGCCAAGTTGAATTATCTATACTATACTCTAGAGTTCCTGAACTAGTACTTGAAGTAACTGTAACATTATCTAATGTTGAACCTGAACAATTTGTTGTTATTGAAATACCAGAAGGTCTTGGATCTACATTAATTGAACCTGTTGCATTAACTGACCCGCACCCTCCTGTTAAAGGAATTGTATATGTGTAAGAACCAACTGTCGTTGGTGTTCCACTTACAGTAATTGTACCTGAAGAAAAAGTGGCTGTCACACCTGCAGGTAAACCTGTTGCTGTTCCAATTCCTGTAGCACCAGTTGTTGTATGAGTAATCGGTGTTATCGCAGAATTTTCACAAACAGAAGGCGAACTTGAAGCTGTTGAAACTGTATTTGTTGAGTTAACAATTATTGTTCCTGTTGCATTAACGGAACCACAACCTCCTGTTAAAGGTATCGAATAATTAAACGGACTTCCAACTGAAGATGTTGGAGTACCACTAATAGTAATTACATTACCTGACCAAGATGCTGATACACCAGAAGGTAAATCTATAGGTGTTCCTATTCCTGTCGCTCCTGTTGTTGCATGAGTAATTGGTGTTAAAGTAGTATTTTCACACAGGCTTGGTGTGCTTGAAGGTAAAGCAACAGTATTCAAAGCTGTAACTGTAACTGTTTCTGATACTGAACATCCTGCATCATTTAAATAAGTAATATCGGTTGTACCTGAAGATAAAGCTGTAATCAAACCTAGATTATCAACCGTTGCAACAGCTATATCTGAAGAAACCCATGGTGTAGTTCCATCTGGAGTTCCAGAACCTGATAATTGTGTCGTAGAGCTTACACATATTGATAATGTACCACTTATTGTTGGTGTCCCTGATACAGTAAACGTTTCAGTAATTGAACAACCAGTATCGTTCAAATAAGTAATATCGGTTGTACCTGAAGATAAAGCTGTAACCAAACCTAAATTATCAACTGTTGCAACAGCTACATCAGAAGAAACCCATGGAGTTGTTGCATCTGGCGTTCCTGAACCTGATAGTTGTGAGGTTACTCCTTCGCAAACCGATAAAGTTCCGGTAATTGTTGAACCTGAGGTAACTGTAAATGTTACAGTTACAGAACATCCTCCATCATTCAAATATGTGATATCAGTTGTACCAGCTGAAATAGACGTAACTAACCCTGTATTATCAACAGTAGCTACAGTTACATCTGAAGAAGTCCATGGAGACGTTCCATCAGGAGTACCTGTTCCTGTCAACTGTGAAGTATTTCCTTCACAAACTGATAAAGTTCCAGTTATTGAAGGTGAAGCTGTTACAGTTAACTGAAAACTCTGTTCGTTTGAGCAGTTTGGCGAAACCGCACTTTCATCGTATACATAAATTGTATGCGTTCCTATTGTTGTAAAACTAGAACCTGTTAAGTATTGAGTACCACCAGCTGAGGTTGCCGTGTAGAATGCAGCATTTGCTGAAATATTAGTACCTGTAATTGCTGGAAGAGTATATGAATCGCAAACAGATTGATCTGCAAAATTATCAATTACAGGTGCATTTGGGTCTACGGTAACAGTTATAGTAGTATCATAACTACATGCAAAATTATCTGTTACAGAATAAACAAAATCATAAGATCCTGAAGATGGTGTAACGCATACTTGATTACAATCTGTTGAAGTAGATGATATAATAGCATTATCAGAAGGCGTTGAACCAGACCATAGTGTACTATCACAATTACTCCCAATTGATGGTGTAAATGTTGAATTACTTATTGTGGAATTCAAATCTAAACTCCAACTTGTTGCTTCTCCATCGTCTGAAGTATATAAATCACAGATTCTAATAGTCCATGTACCATTAACTGGACAACCAATGAAACCTGCAAAAGATTGCTCAGATGCATAACTACCTGCTGGAATATTTGAATCAGTAGTAGCTGATGGATTTGCTGCTCCCCAATCGTCTATTGTAGAGCCTGTTTCTTCGAATTCATATGTCCAACTAACTCCATTTGCAGCATCTCCAAAGTTTTCTGATGAAATATTTGGTGTATTCCAAGTACCATCATTATTAAAAAGGCTTACAACTTGACCTGTAGGACACTCAACCTCTATACTTATATCTCCAGCCCATGTGTGGTTTAATTCAGCACTTATACTTTCGATATCTGCTGCTGAAGTAATATTTATACCTGTAAATCCTGTAACTGCAATTCCTTGCTCATAACATACTCCAGAACCGTCAGGAAGCGCTAAAACAGCAGTAGTATTTTGAGGAGGTGGATTTCCTACCCATTGAGTAGGTGTGAAAAATCCATCTAAACACTCTAAACTTCCGGAACAAGTGGTTAGATCCGCTGTAGTACCTGTAAAAGTCGGAACAGTTCCTACCTGAACAACCAAATCAACCAGATTATTATTAACACAACCATTGTTATCCGTAACAGTTAACTGAACAGTGTATTCTCCAGGAGAACTATAGCTGTGTGTTTGACTCACCCCTGAGGCAGAATTTCCATCTCCAAAATCCCAATCATAAGAAACTATTGAAAAACCTGTACCTGGAGTTGAAGATGCACCATCAAAAGAAAAAGACTCATTCAAACAAGCTCTATTCACAGGAGATGAACCGCTTGATACAACTGCAGAAGATACAGGATTGTCACATGGAGTTATACAGCTTATAACACCTTCCCAACCGCTTCCCTCAGTTGAAACATCAGAGGAAAATGTGATCGTCAAACATTGACCAGAAGATTGAATACTAACACTACTTCCATCATCAAAATCAATTATTCCCATTGATGGTGATGATATTGATGAGCCATCAAAAAACTCCAGCTGATCATAACCCGTTTCTAGGTATAAATTAGAAAAATCTAACCTAATCTGATCTGTAGAATTCGTTGCACAAAATGTAACTGTGTAATCTGAATATGATGAGTAATCACCTGTAGAACCTCCTTCGTCATAAAATGTTCCAGAACATGTTGATATCGTCTGACCATCTAATGAAGAATCAAAAATATAGGTCGTCTGAGAATAATAATTACCAATTAGAAAAATAAAAATTATAAAGATAAAAGCTTTCATTGTCTAAAATTTTCTTAATAAGGAATTATAAATTACTAAAAGCTCATCTTTTGGGATTATAATTAAAGCTTTAGATCCGTTGATTATAAATGTCTGTTGAACATCTTTAACAGATAAATCATAACACAATAAATTGTCATTAATAGAATTTTTACACTTCCTTTTCTTTTCATTCAAAAGAGGATACTTCACAAGGTTAGCTTTTGCTCCAATATCTTTAACTTGATATCCGTAAGTTATTAAACAATGTTTATACAAAATCAAACCCGGATTTTCTTCTAATAATCTTTGGTATTGTTCTTTACCATAAAAATCTTCAACTAATGGATTAATTTTTTCCTGATTAGGGATATTCATATCACTTTCAGAAAATTCTTGCGCATTTGAGTTAGCAAAGGGAAGAATCAAAAGAAGCAATGCAAAACAAACCTGCTTTTTAGTCATTCTTTAAGAGTTTCATTAAAATAATTCAGAGCAAAACAATATAGCGACAAAGAATAAGAAGAAATTTAATTGCACAAATTATCTGGAGAGTATCTTATGTGCAAATTAAATCACTATTTTTTTGCTCTGAGCAAATAAAATCAAAATGAAAGGATAAAACAAAATGTAAAGCTTTAATGGTAGATGAATTCGAGAATTAACATTAATGATACGAATGGTTAATTTTAAACCTTAATAATTTAAGCTTAAACACTTGAAATTCAGATAATAAAATAGATAACAAATCAATCGAAACATACAATCAATAAAGAATATTAAAGGTTAGCCATTCACCCAATCAATACTTTTTTTCAGCATTTCAATTGTTTTATATTCATCAGTATTAGGGCTTGGAACTAAATTATATTCCCAATTAGCTAAAGGAGGCAAACTCATTAAGATTGACTCTGTCCTTCCTCCTGAAAACAACCCAAACTTAGTACCTCTATCGTTAACTAAATTAAATTCTACATACCTTCCCCTTCTCAAATTTCGCCATTTAATATTCTCTTCCGTGAATTTTTTATCTTTTCCAAAACTAACCTGTTCAGCATAAATTTCAGGAAAGGAATCACCTAACTTAATAGCGAAATCAAACAACTTTTCTTTACTTAAACCAGAATTATCTTCATTTATATGATCATAAAAGATTCCTCCCACACCTCTTGTTTCATTCCTATGAGGTATAAAAAAGTAATCATCTGCTTGATCTTTAAAAGCTGAATAAAATTCCTTATTATATTGATCACAAATACTTTTCAACTTTTGATGAAAATATTTTGCTTGAGTTTTTTCTACATAATGTGGAGTAAGATCAATACCACCACCAAACCAGTAAACTCCTGTTGAAAGCTCAAAGTATCTTACATTCATGTGAATAATTGGAACGAATGGATTTTTAGGGTGTAAAACAATAGATACTCCTGTTGCAAAAAAATGATTCCCATCTAAATTTAACTGCCTTTTCATTAGATCAGAAACAGGACCATAAACCTTAGAAAAAGCAACGCCTCCCTTTTCTATTACAGCCCCCTCTTTTATTGTTCTTGTATATCCACCACCTCCTTCTGTTCGCTCCCATGGATCTTCAGAAAAAATAGCTTTTCCATCAATTTTTTCGAGCTTTGAGGTAATCCTACATTGAAGTTCTCTCATTTGCTCAGCAATATAATCTTTAGTCATTTTCTAAATCTTTTATATTAAAAATCTCAAAATCTTTTTGACACAAAATCTCTACTGCATGATTTTCAAAACCATTTGACTCTCCTTTTGTCAACGGAATATACCTCCCTAGTACATAATTAAAGTCAATGCTATTATTCATCATGTACAATATTGAATATGCCATTGTAACATCATATGCTAAAGCAGACATCTTCGTTAAATCTAATTCATATTTCAACCTTATTTTTTTTGCAAGCTCAACTGTTTCATCATATTTAAAATTAAAATCGTTTGGTGATGCAAAATGAAAATTAAACTTATTTCGATACGCTCCATTCATACTTTGAAAAGTCAACCACTCTTTAGTTCCAAATACAGTTATATCCCCATTTAAATTAGTGGCTACCGAAATCAAATCTGATATAAAACTCAACGATGTTGGTTCATCTGAAACAGGAACAAAAAATAATATTTTAATACCTTTCTGAACAAACATCTTATAGTCTTCAAGTGTAGTCTCATTAATCTTAACCTCTGAACCAGTCAATAAATCTTTGATATATGTTCTAAAATATTCATACTTTAAAATATCAACTGCTTCTTTTGGTTTAACTAAAACCAACATTTCTTTTGTTTGATTTAAACGCTCAACAATATATTTTGCAGACTCTTCCATCAAAACAAAGTCTGAAGCTATAGCAATTTGAACCTCAGGGTTATTTTTTAAAACTTTTGTATCAGTTGATACTGGACAAACCATCTTAACTTTCTTTAGAAAACACCAATTAGCAACCATTTCAACTGTATTAGGAAATAGTGGACCTATAACTAAATCGACATCTTCATTTTCCAATGAATCCAAAACACTAGATACAACTGACGTATCCCCTTTGGTATCAATAAAATCGACATTTAAATTTAATCCTAAATTCTTTAAAGAATCTAATGCTATATTAGCTCCGACATAAAAATCAGCAGATAAATCAGTTACCTTATCCCTAAATGCAATCTCTCTTTGATTCGTAGAGTCTGGTATTAGTTTATCCAAATAAAAAGGTAATAAATAAACCACTTTATAAGAATCTTTCTTTTTAAATGTACATGTAGAATCAATTAAAATCTCATCTTGTTTTGGAAGCTTTCTAACCTCTACCTCAACACCATTATCCATCACTACAGGAATATTGACAACATCTCCGATTGAGATCCCTTTTCGTGGAATCTTATTGTGAGCATACAACTCTTTCATGGGAATCATGTAACGCTTAGAAATACTATATAGAGTTTCTCCTTTGAGAACTCTATGTTTAATCATTGTATCTGATTTAAGTACTAACTCTTCTGACTTTTTTTCTTGTTTACTCTCATCTTTAACTTGCCCATCAAGTTTGGTAAACTTATCAATAGTTGATAAAGTATTTAAATTATTTCCGACAGCTTGATTTTTTTTTGTTTTTTGAAGTAATTTTTCTTTTCGATCGATTGATGTTAATATCCTTAATTCCTGACCTATCTTAAGCCCTTCATTCAAAAAAGGGTTAGCCTCCTTTATCAGATCAATACTTACACCATACTTTTTAGATATCCCATAAAGCGTTTCTTTTGCTTTAACTTTATGTAAAATCACTTTTTTTTCCTTTTGAACTGAATTAACCTCAGGCATAGGAATTAAAACCTTCTGTCCCTCTTTTAACTCTTCTCCTAAACCAGGGTTAATATTTTTTATATCATCAATGGATACATTATATAAACGATATAAGCCATAGAGAGAATTACCTGGCTGAACAATATGCACATAGAATTGCTTTCCTTCTTGAGAAATAATTTCATCACTTTTTTGTGAAAAAACAACTCCAAAAGTCGTAAAAAAACAAATCAAAAACATTATAATCTTATACATATCAATCAATTTAAAAAAGAAACCCCAAACATTATGCCTAACGTTTGGGGAGTTAAAGTTATTTAAAAAAATGAATTATTGTCAATTTTATTCCCATTCAATTGTTGCCGGTGGCTTAGAACTAATATCGTATGTTACCCTATTAATCCCTTTTACATGATTTATAATTTTATTCGAAACCTTAGCCAAAAACTCATAAGGTAAATGACACCAGTCCGCAGTCATACCATCTGTAGATGTTACAGCTCTTAATGCAACAGCATTTTCATACGTTCTTTCATCCCCCATTACACCGACAGACTGGACAGGTAAAAAAATTGCTCCAGCTTGCCATACATCTTTGTATAAATTATCTTCTTTTAATCCTGAAATAAAAATATGATCAACTTCTTGCAAGATAGCAACTTTTTCCGCAGTAACTTCACCTAAGATTCTGATCCCTAATCCTGGACCAGGAAATGGATGTCTCTCTAAAATATTTTCAGGGATTTCAAGTGAACGACCTACCCTTCTTACTTCGTCTTTAAACAAAAGTCTCAAAGGCTCAACTACCTGTAACTTCATGTAATCAGGTAAACCTCCAACATTATGATGAGATTTAATTGTTTGAGAAGGGCCTCCATTCACAGAAACAGATTCGATTACATCAGGATAAATTGTTCCTTGCCCCAACCATTTAGCATCTTCTACCAATTTAGATTCTTCATCAAAAACATCGATAAAAACTTTACCAATTGCTTTTCTTTTTAACTCTGGATCTGTTAAACCTTTTAATTCATCATAAAACTTTGAGGAAGCATCTACTCCTTTAACATTTAAACCTAGCCCCTTGTAAGAATCTAATACAGATTCAAATTCGTTTTTGCGCAATAACCCATTATCAACAAAAATGCAATGTAAGTTACTCCCGATTGCTTTATGCAACAAAACTGCTGCGACAGAAGAATCAACTCCTCCTGATAAACCTAAAATTACTTTATCAGAACCTATCTTTGCTTTTAATTGTTCAACTGTTGACTCAACAAATGAGTCTGGAGTCCAACTTTGAGAACATTTACAAATATCGACGATGAAATTCTTCAACAAAACTGCACCTTCTAATGAATGGTAAACTTCAGGATGAAATTGTATACCATATGTTTGTTCTCCATTTATATGATACCCTGCTATATCTACATCTTTTGTACTAGCAATGACCTCATAATTTTCAGGCACTCTTTTTATTGTGTCTCCGTGAGACATCCATACTTGAGAACCAATAGAAACTCCTTTAGTTAACTCATGAGATTGATTCACAAAAGATAAGTTTGCTCTACCGTACTCTCTAATCGTAGACGGTAAAACTTCTCCTCCGTAATTATTCGATAAAAACTGTGCACCGAAACAAACCCCTAATAAAGGAAACTTACCTTTTATTGCCTCCAAATCAGGTTTAGGGGCATTTTCATCTCTAGTTGAGAAAGGGCTTCCTGATAAAATCACACCTTTAATTTTTGATGATAATTCAGGAACTTTATTCCAGGGATGAATTTCACAATATACGTTTAATTCACGAACTCTTCTTGCTATTAACTGCGTATATTGAGAGCCGAAATCTAAAATTAAAATCATTTCTTTCATATGACAAAGATAATTTGAAAAATCTTCACTTTTACTTTTTAAATCTACTTATTTCAAAAGATTAATTTTGCATCGCTTGAAGTTCAACAAAATTAGCATATAAACCATTTTTATCCATAAGAGAATTATGTGTTCCTTCTTCAACCACATTTCCTTTTTCTAAAACTAAGATTTTATCTGCTTTTTTAATCGTTGATAGACGATGAGCTATCACAATTGAAGTCCTTCCTAACATCAATTGTTCCAAGGCATCTTGAACTAACTTTTCAGACTCGGAATCCAATGCTGAAGTAGCTTCATCTAAAATTAAAATCGTGGGATTTTTAAGAATAGCTCGAGCAATTGCTATACGTTGTTTTTGACCTCCAGACAATTGAATCCCCCTATCACCTACCTGTGTATCAAATCCTTCCGGAAATGAATTAATAAATTCATATGCATTTGCTTTTTTAGCAGCTTCAACAGCTTCCTTTTCAGAAGCTTCAGGCCTACCAAAAAGGATGTTTTCTAAAATTGATCCTGCAAATAGTATAACTTCTTGAGGAACAATTGCAATATGTTTTCTTAAGTGTTTTGTCTCTATGGACTTAATATCAACTCCATCAAACAGGAGATGTCCTTCATTAACTTTATAGTAATTTAAAAGTAAAGAAGAAATTGTTGATTTCCCTGCTCCAGAAGCACCAACTAAAGCAACTGTTTGATTCTTCTCTATTTTAAAACCAACATTACTCAAAACGCTAATATCAGCACGTTGAGGATATGAAAAAGATACATTTTGAAACTCAATTTCTCCTTTGATTTCATTTTGAATTGTACCCTTCAAAATTTCTTTTTCATTATCTTGTTGAATAATCTGCATTAAATTATCAGTTGCACCTATCGATTTCTGGATTGATGCATATAAATCTGGAACTGAACTAATAGAAGCAACCATCATAATTGTATACAACATAAAAGAGAAAAAATCAGCTGAACTTAATTCAGGGTTACTACCTTGTGTCAGTAATAAACCTTGCCAGATAATAAAGACTATCGCACCTGTCATACAAAAAATAATGAAAGAAATAAACAAACCTCTCCAAACCCCAGCTTTAACACTCAATCTCTTTATTTCATCAAGATTATTCTCGTATTTTTTTAACAAGAATAATTCATTTGTAAATGCCTTTACATTACTTATCCCCATCAAAGCCTCCTCAACTATTGAATTTGATTCCGCCGAATGATCTTGAGCTTGCTTTGAAAGCTTTCGAATAAAACGACCAAAAAAAACAGCAATTAAAGCCATTACAGGAACTGTACCTACCATTATCAAGGATAACTTCAATGATATAAACAATAATAAAATGATTGATCCAAACACTGTAATTATCTGTCTAAAAAACTCAGCAATTGTTGTCCTTAAAGTTTCTTGTATCTGATTGATATCATTGGCTATTCTACTAGTCAATTCCCCTACTTTATTTTTATTAAAAAAATCCATAGGCATGTAGACTAACTTTTCAAAAGCCTTATATCGAATATCTTTAAGTGTATTTTCAGTCACATTTGTAAATAAAATAACTCTGAAATAAGAAAATACTGCTTGAATACCAAAAAGTACAAATAACAAAATGACTACAGTGTTGATATTTTCAATTGAGATTAGCGACAAAGAATCTGTCAATGATACACTCTTGCCAGCAGAACCCAAAAGTTGCCCCATTAAATAAGGAAAAAAAATCATTGTAGATGAACTTAGAATCAAAAATAGCCATCCAATTATGAAACGGAACTTGTATGGCTTTAAGTAATCAAATATCCCTTTAGCTCGATTTATAGACTCTTTCGAAACTTTTACTTTTTCTTTTTCCTTCTTTTTAGGACGTAGCATTATATTTGTTTAAATTTTCTACAAAAATAATGTACTATCTACGTAAATCTATTTTTTTTGTGATTTTTTATAAAAAGTCTTTTATCATAAAAAAATATTCGTATCTTTGCATTCCGATTTTAGAAGAAAACACGATTTTTAAAGAAAATATATTATGAGTAAAAGAACGTTTCAACCTTCGAACAGAAAAAGAGTAAACAAGCATGGATTCAGAGCTAGAATGGCTACAAAAAATGGTCGTAAAGTTTTAGCTGCACGTCGTGCTAAAGGAAGAAAAAGATTGACAGTTTCTAGTGAAGGATCTCACAAGCGTTAATCAACTCTTTAAAGATAGTAATGCCGGTGATAATTTCATCGGCATTTTTTTTTAAAATAACTTTCACCTTTAAATCTTCTTTACTAACTTAGGTTATAATTTAAACACTTAAATCATGTTAGTAAAAACTTATGGAAGTACCGTTTTCGGTATTGATGCTACCACCATCACAATTGAAGTTAATGTTGCAAATGGAGTTAATTTTATTTTAGTAGGATTGCCTGACAATGCAGTAAAAGAAAGTCAACAACGTATCAAAGCAGCATTAAAAAACAACAACTTAAAATATCCAGGTAAAGAAATAACTGTGAACCTTGCACCTGCGGATATTCGAAAAGAAGGCTCAACTTTTGATCTACCAATAGCTATTGGAATCCTAGCTGCGAGTGAACAAATAAAAGCAAACAAACTCAGTGAATACTTAATTCTAGGCGAATTATCTCTAGACGGAAAATTAAATCCTATGAAAGGAGTTCTGCCAATTGCCATACAAGCAAAAAAAGAAAATTTCAAAGGTATTATTTTACCAAAAGAAAACGCTAAAGAAGCGGCTATTGTGAATGAACTAGAAATTTATGGTGCAGAAAACTTAAATGAAGTCGTCAATTTATTAAATGGTAAAAACAATATTCAACCTACAAAAATTGATCTTTCGAATGAATTTGAGTCAAAACTAAACGAATTGGAAATTGATTTCAAAGATGTTAAAGGACAATCCAATATAAAAAGAGCCTTTGAAATTGCAGCAGCAGGAGGACATAACGTTATACTAATAGGACCTCCAGGCTCAGGAAAATCAATGTTAGCGAAAAGGTTTCCAACGATTTTACCTCCAATGACAATTGATGAGTCTCTTGAAACAACTAAGATTCATAGTGTAGCAGGTAAAACAGGAAAAGAAATTGGTTTAATCACTCAGCGACCATTTAGAAAGCCTCACCATACAATTTCAGATGTTGCTCTTGTGGGAGGGGGAGGGTATCCACAACCTGGGGAGATTTCACTAGCTCACAACGGCGTCTTATTTCTTGATGAATTACCTGAATACAAAAGAACCGTACTAGAGGTTATGCGCCAACCGCTTGAGGATAGAAATGTTACAATATCAAGAGCTAAATTTTCAATTGATTTTCCTGCTGGATTCATGTTGGTTGCAGCAATGAACCCTTGTCCTTGTGGCTATTATAACCACCCTGAAAAAGAATGTTTATGTGGCTCTGGAAACGTTCAAAAATACCTAAATAAAATATCTGGTCCTCTTTTAGATCGAATAGATTTACACGTAGAAGTTACTCCTGTCAATTACGATGAACTAACCTCAAAAGAAGAATCTGAAAATTCAAAATCGATCAGAGAAAGAGTCATTCAAGCAAGGCTAATTCAAGAAAAAAGATTTGAATCCAATAAAGGAATTCATTGCAACGCTCAAATGAATAGTAAATCCATTCAAACTAATTGTAATCTTGAAGGTCAGAGTATAGAAATCTTAAAAAATGCCATGGATAAATTAGGTCTTTCAGCACGAGCATACGATAGAATTTTAAAAGTAGCTCGAACAATAGCTGACCTAGATAACGCTCAAAACATTGAAAGTCAACATATATCAGAAGCGATACAATTCAGAAATTTAGATAAAGATGGATGGGCTGGTTAAAACACAATAGCTGTTATTAAAATTAATATTACAAAACTTTGA
>CAZOLZ010000002.1:53364-91881 GCA_964580965.1 uncultured Flavobacteriales bacterium
AAGAGTACTCTTAAAAAAGAGTACTCTTTGAAAAGCTTGTAACAACTCTTTTACTTTTCAATAATAGAGTCGTTTGTAGATTTAAAATTATTTAACCATTAACTTTTTCACTGACTGACCTACCTGAATAAAGTAAACACCAGCTTTTAATGATCCAACATTGAAAGTTTCTGTGTTAGAAGAAACCTCTCTTGATTCAATTACCTTACCATCTGTAGATAATAATGAAATCATTCCATTTGGATTTTTTAATGATACATTAACGATATCACTTGAAGGGTTTGGATAAATAACAAAATCATTTAAAGAATTTTCATCAATACCAACTCCTGAAAGTAAATAAACTTCAATATCATCTACTCTTACATTACCTAATTTTGTAGGCGCTTGTGATGTTCCCGCTGTTTCTGCTCTACCCGCTATAGAGAAGTATCTCACACCATCAGTTGACGCTACATAAATAACTGAATCTTTTTCCCAAGCACCATCCGGAGCATTAGGAGTAATAGCTGTAAAATCTCTAATTGTATCTAAAGTCGTAACATCATACTCTTCACCTGTTAAAATAGCAGTTTCACCATTTACTGGAGCATCAGAAGATTCATTTGATTTTCTGTAATATTTAATTACATAACTTGATCCCGCTGTTACCTCTACACAAGTTGTAAAAACATAAGTAGAATAAACACCCTCAGGCCAACCTGAAACCACATTTGGAGAGAAATATAAAGCTCCTGCTGAACCGTTGTTTGTGTACAATGAAGAGTTACCAAATGCACCACCTTGTCCAAGCCAAGTTTTATAAACACTAAACTTTTCTAAGTCCGTATCAAAAGTGTTTGTATAGTTTTCATTATCTAAATCAGTCAATAAAGAGTTAGCGAAGTAAATATAACCTGAAGTGTCATTTGCTAAATTAGCATCAGAAGCTACAGAAGCATATGATCTAATCTCGTGAAGATCTTCCGTAATTGTTGATATAGGTGTAGTAAAATAATACCACAACGAATCACCTCCTACAATATTATCAGTTACTGTTTCAGTTACTGGAGTTTCATTTCCAAGTTGATAAGAAACAGAAAAATTACTGATATCAGTATTCCCTGAATTAACAATTCTAGCAGCTACTGGAACATCTGATAATCCACAATTAGCAACTCTGTAGAAATAATTCGTTCCATCGTCATAATTAGCTAAGATAACTGTCTCAATAACTTTAGCATCAACAAAAGGGGTGTTATTATCTAATACATTAACTGTACCCGTTATAACAGTTGGTGAAGGAACATCATAACCATCACCTGTAATCGTATAATTTACAGCTTGGTCTCCTGAAACACCACCATCAATTGTTACATTTACTATAAAATCAATTGCAGAACCGTCAGCTACAATTCCACCAAATGTTAAGTCTCCACTCGTCCAAGTACAGGTCTGACCACTGATAGATAAATCTGCTGTAGGTTGACCCCAATCTGTTGCCATTAAAGGATCTGTACCACTATTAGGTGTAATACCTGTTGGAAAAGTTAATTCTAAAATTGCACCATACTCTAAATCAGAATTCGGAGAAAGTGTGAAACTTAAATCCATAGTTGAACCAGCGACATACGGTGAATTACAAGTAACAGATGCCGAAAGTGCTTTTTCTACAGAATTAGATTTAATTTTTGTTTCTTGGTTTTTAAAACCTCTCGTTTCTTTAATTGTAGTTTGTGAGTTTGCTGTTAATCCAACAAAAGCTCCAACTACTAATAATAGTAATCTTTTTTTCATAAATTGAGTTGTATTTAGTTAAACATTTGGCTAAAATAAACTATTTAAACGTAAATTACAACTTTTGTAAAAACACAAAAGGGTGTCCTAAAACTAGAACACCCTTTTGTGTATATTGATTACTTGAATATAATATACATTACTTAACCATCAATTTCTGAACTGATTGACCTACTTGGATAAAGTAAATACCCGCATTTAATGATTCAACATTAAAAGTCTCTGTGTTAGATGAAATTACTCTAGATTCAATAACTTTCCCATCTGTAGATAGTAAAGAAATTGTACCATTTAAATTGTTTAATGACACATTTACTAAACCATTTGCTGGGTTAGGGTAAACTACAAATGAATTTGCATTTAACTCATTAATGTTTGCACAATCTAAAACAGTAACATCTACAGAAGTATTATTAGCACACTGTCCATTGTCTGACGTAAAAACGTAAGTTGTAGTTCCAGCTGTTGTATTATCAATTGTAGCTGGAGACCAAGTACCTACTATAGAATTGTTAGAAGTTGTTGCTAAAGCTGGAGCAGTAGCGCCTACACAAAAATCAGCAATAGCATCAAAAGTAGGTGTAGTTTTACTGTTTACAGTAATAGTAAAGTTTTGATCATCTTGAAGCATTGAAGGTGAAGACCATGGCCAAGAAACAACACTTGCTACAGCTGAATATGAACCACCTGTTGCATATGTATATGTACCAGCTTGACCATCTTGATAATCTGCTGTTGTATTTCCTTCATAATCATATCTTGTATAATATAATGTTGTTCCGTTTGCTTTAGAATCCCAAGCAAAATAATTTAAAATCGGGTTAGAAATATGACTAACATCTCCAGAGTTTGTAAATGTTACATCTTCTCCTTCACACAACGTTGTTGTAGAAGCAGCAAAATCAGCAGTTACATCATAAGAGAAATTAGGTATGATGAAAAAATCAAAGTTATCTCTGATTAAACCTAAAATATTAGCATTATTTGGTTCAACGGCTAAGATAGCAGCATCTCCTGTGAAAGGTAATGCAGTTTGATAAGGAGTACCCGAACCTAACAAATCAATACCATTAAAGTAATTATGAGAATATGCAACAGCGACACTATCTCCAGCAGTTTGCATTGTTAAAATAACTAACATCGTATCATTTGAAGATACCGGAGTGTCAAATATAACTTCTTGCCATCCGTAAGTTGGAGTAAATGTTACGTCTTTTGAACCTAAAACTGCACTCATATCTTTATTGTAAACTGAAACGTTCACATTTGATCCAGCTGAATTTAGAGCATTCCCTAAATATCTCAAAGAGTTTAAAGTTAAATCTGCTTGAGCAGGAATACCTTGAAACAACATTTGCCAATAAGTAGCTGAAGTTGTTTTTTCTTTAACAGTGTATGAATACAATCCTAAAGTATCAAAACCATAACCACCTTGAGATGGCGGAGTATCATTAAGGTAAGTGTTTAACTCTGAAGTATATCTAGAGTTGTTTTCCCAATAATAATAAGAGTTGTCTGATGTAACATTAGCTGTTTTTTGTGCAGCAAATTCTTTCTTTAGCTTTACGCTTTTAGGTTTTCCGATTTTTAACTTTTCATCGAACTTTACTTGCGCTGTTGCTGAAAAAGCAACTAAAGCTGTTAATGATAATAATAATCTTTTTTTCATAAATTTATATTGTTTGTCGTTCAACATTTCAGCTAATTTATAGCAGGCATTTAGCTCATACAATTTTTAATCTATTAGTGGTTATCAAACCATACACCAATAAATAAATAAATTTTTGATTATCAATATTTTAAACCTTTTTATTTGTGGTGAATTGGTAAGTTTTCAAGTGGTTAATAGTTGAGCTTTTTTTAATTTTTTTTGAAATATTTTAACTTGTTAAAAACCTAATTTGATCTAAAATATTTAGTTTTACAAGTGTATGATATTAGAAAATTTTAAATCAAAACTTTTAGATAATTTAAAGTTCAGCCCATCAGTTGAACAATTAAATTCAATTGATTTATTTATTTCTTTTTTAAAATCTCAAACAAAATCTTGCTTCATATTATCTGGATATGCTGGAACAGGAAAAACAAGTCTCATTTCAGGTATTGTGAAAACAAATAAAAACTTAAAGATCAAGACAAAGCTTCTTGCTCCAACTGGACGAGCAGCAAAAGTATTTTCGAATTATTCTAGTGAAAAAGCATACACAATTCATAAATTCATATATCGACGAAGTCAAAAAATTGGAGATAATATCACATTAAATTTGTCCCCAAATCTTTACAAAAACTCACTTTTCATTGTAGATGAAGCCTCGATGATTGGAGAATATAATCTTTCTAAAGGAATTGTTTCTGAAAGAAATTTATTAGAAGATTTGTTTGAATATGTATATTCAGGTGAAAATTGCAAGCTACTTATCGTTGGTGATCAAGGTCAACTTCCACCTGTAGGAAGTAACGAATCTCCTGCTTTAAATAAAGAGTACCTGGAAAATATTTTTCCTACCATAAATTTCTTTGAATCAAATTTAAAAAAAATACATCGACAAAAAGATGATTCATTGATTTTAGAAAACGCAACCTCTATTAGAAATCAAAAAAACAAGTTCACATACCCTCAAATTAAACTTGATAGTAGGAAAGATTTACAAAGTATAAATGGTCAAGATTTACAAGAAAAAATCGAAAATGCCATATCATTTTATGGAGAAGACGAAGTAATCATTATAACAAGATCAAATAAATGGGCTAATCAATATAATCAAAATTACAGAGCAAAAATATTGTGGTATGAAGAAGAGCTCTGCAATAATGATCTTATTTTAAATGTTAAAAACAATTATTTTTGGATAGATGAACAATCTGAAGCAGGCTTTATTGCTAATGGAGAAATCTTAAAAATAAACCGTGTAATCAAAGAAGTTTTTATTTATGAAACAAGGTTTATTAAAGCTCTTGTAAATCTAATTGACTATCCCTCATTAGGAGATTTTGAAGTTTTACTCTTACCTGAAACGCTAACAATCGATGGACCTAATTTATCCAGAGAAAGGATGAAAGAACTCTTTTTTGAAATTGAAAAAGATTATTTAGATGAGAGAAATAAAAAGAAAAGATATGATTCAATTCTTAAAAATCCATATTTCAACGCCATACAAATAAAATACGCATACGCTTTAACTTGTCATAAATCACAAGGGGGACAATGGGACTGTGTATTTATAGATGCTGGTTATTTATCTGAAGATGATATAAACCCAGAATATTTTAGGTGGTTGTATACTGCTTTGACAAGAGCAAAAAAGCAGGTTTACCTCATCAATTTCAAAGAAGAATACTTTTTAGATTAATAATAAGAGAAAAGAACTACAAGTTTTCTGTTACCAAATTTTTAATATCAGCAGCAGAATGTCCACCACCATTTAATCTTGAAACCTCTGCTCCATCTTTTAAAATAACAATCACAGGAAAACCTTGCACATCATAATACTCTAAAATTTCTGGATAATCATCATACTCAACTTCACCAAAAAACACTTGTGAAAGCTCTTGATCTGTTGCTACCTCGGTTACAGCAGGACGTTGAGCTTGACAAACAGAACACCAACTTGCATGGAAAAATATTAAAGATACTCCCGAGCTTGTTTTTGAAGTTATGTCCGACAAAGAAACAATCGAATTTAAACCAACAACAGGCTCGTGAACAGATTCATCTTGTTGAATTACTTCTTTCTTACACCCAAAAAATAGTAGAACTACTGATAACAATAAAAAATACCTCATTAAAAAAAATAGTTTTGATTATAACGCTTAAAAATAAACATTATTGCAAAAAAAAAGCTTCAACAATGTTGAAGCTTTAGCGATTTTTAACCTGAGCGGTCTGGACGGGACTCGAACCCGCGACCTCCGCCGTGACAGGGCGGCATTCTAACCAACTGAACTACCAGACCAATATTTTGAGCATTAAGCTTTCAGAAACATCTGAATTTATAAAATATTGTTCAAAAATTACTTTACGCTAAAAGTAATTGCAAATCTAAACATTATTTTTGAAACCACAAGTAGTTTTAAAAATAATTTTTTTGTGATCCCGAATGGATTCGAACCATTGACCTACTGCTTAGAAGGCAGTTGCTCTATCCAGCTGAGCTACGGAACCATTATGATTCTTGTAAGCAGCTATGCTTGTTAATCGAGAATCATTAGTCTTAAATATTAAAAAGTGTCGGGGTGGCAGGATTCGAACCTGCGACCTCCTGGTCCCAAACCAGGCGCGATGACCGGGCTACGCTACACCCCGAAAACTAATTTATTTCAATTCAAATTCAAAACCGTTGTTCTGAATTGGTGTGCAAAGATACTTTAATAATTCATAAATACAAGCATTTTGCAAAAAAAAGCGGAGAGTGGGGGATTCGAACCCCCGGTACGGTTACCCGTACGTCAGTTTAGCAAACTGGTGGTTTCAGCCACTCACCCAACCCTCCTGTTGTCTTCAAAAGAACGTGGGTGCAAAATTAATAAAATCATCGATTTAACAATCATTTTTAAAAAAAATAATTTAAGCTTAAAAAAAACTTACAACTAACAAAACCTTCTAAAATAAAAAAGTATCTGTCATCCAATAAGTTGTGAATAAATCAAACAAGATTAAAATCCATAAATTACTTGAAGCTTTTTTATTGTATATTGGTCTTAATAATATAGCTGAGATAAATAAAACCAAAGTTGAAAGCATCTGAAAAGAATTGATAAAAAATAAAACCCCCGTTAAAATTATATAAAAGGGTATTAAAATTTTTAAATTCAAAACCTCTTGCCTACTCCAATTTATGAATAAAAATAAAAGCAGGGATATTTTAATGAGAACAGTTAAATCAAAGAAAAAAGTTGAAACTAAAAATTGATAATTCTCAACACTAAGTATTAGCCTTAATAAAAATTGGCTACAAATAAGTTCAATGAGCGCATAAATACTCAGAATAATAAGCTCAGCCTTTCCAATCTTAAATCTTTCATAATACAACGAAATAATAACAGCTGTGAAAATGATAACCTCATTTAATGGTAAAGGAAAAAGAAAACTCCCTTTTGATAGAAAAAAATATCCAGCATAAAATACTTGAGTAGCAATCAAGCCTGAAACTAATTTTCCAACCTTAGTCATTTTTTGTTAGCCAAAGCTTCTTCAACAAACTTAAATGTAGATAGAACTTCAGGTTTTCCGTTAACAACAGCTACATTATGTTCAAAATGAGCACTAGGTTTACCGTCTAATGTGACTATAGTCCATTCATCTGAAAGCGTTTTAACTTTATGAGTACCCATATTTATCATCGGCTCAATTGCAATGGTTAAACCTTCCATGATTTTTTTCCCTGCCCCTCTCTTACCATAATTTGGAACCTGTGGTTCTTCGTGCAATGTCTTTCCCAGACCATGACCAACCAAATCCCTTACAACACCATAACCATGTTTTTCGGCGTGTTGTTGTATCGCAAAACCTATATCACCTATCCTGTTCCCTACTTTTGTTTCTTGTATTCCAATTTCTAAACACTCCTTAGTAACTTGAAGCAATTTCTTTTTCTCTGGACTAACCTCACCAACTTCAAAAGTATAAGCATGATCACCATAATACCCCTTATACAATGCACCACAATCTACCGAAACAATATCACCTTCTTCAATTTTTCTATCAGTAGGTAAACCATGAACAACCTGATCATTTATCGATATAAGAAGTGTACTAGGACACCCATATAAACCTTTAAATCCTGGCTTTGCATCTTGTGACAAGATATACTCCTCTGCTAACTCATCTAAATATTTTGGAGTAATACCTGGTTTTATCGCTTCTGCTATTTTACCTAAAGTTCTACTCACAATTTGGGCAGCTTCTTTCATTATCTCAATCTCAGCCGGCGATTTATATTTTATCATATATCTGTTGAATAAATTCATTATTGTTCTTTTTACAAAAGTAATATTAATAAACGAAATTAAGATTGATAAAACACTTTATAATAAATCAAAACCTAAACAAATGTTTAACATTTAGGTAAAAAAATTAAACAAAATTCTTGTTTGAAGTCTTTTTTTTGTTTAAGTTTATCAAAAATTAATAAAACAAAATCATTTTGAAAGCAACAATAATCAGAAAAGAACATTTTAACTCTGCTCACAGATTACATAATGAAAATTGGACACCAAAAAAAAATAAAGAAGTATTTGGTAAATGTAATAATCCAAATTTTCACGGACACAATTACTTGTTAGAGGTTCATGTAACAGGAGAAATTGACCTTGATACAGGTTATGTTATTGACACTAAAATTCTTTCTCAAATTTTGAAAGAACATGTAACAAATGTTTTTGATCACAAAAATTTAAATCTAGATGTAGATTATTTTAAAAAACTTAATCCAACTGCAGAGAACATTGCAATGGTTATTTTTAACATTGTAAAAGAACGATTGGATGATAATTACGAACTTAAAATCAAACTTTATGAAACTGAAAGAAACGCAGTTGAATTTCATGGATAACAATCTTGAAAATTTAACAATCGAAGAAATTGGTGACAACCATTACTTTACAGGTATTGAAACACCATTAAGGTCTGATGCTTTTGACTTATCAGATGATGAAAAAAAAGAAAAAATAGCTTTCCATTTCAAAGCAATAATGGAAACTTTAGGTTTAGACTTAACTGATGATTCACTTCAAGGAACTCCCAAAAGAGTTGCTAAAATGTATGTTGAGGAAATTTTCAGTGGTTTAAACCCTAAAAATAAACCGAAGATAGCCCTTTTTGAAAATAAGTATAAATATGATCAAATGCTGGTTGAGAAAGATATTTTGCTTTATTCAAATTGTGAGCATCACTTTTTACCAATTTATGGCAAAGCACACATAGCCTATATATCTAACGGGAAAGTTATAGGGTTATCCAAACTAAATCGAATTGTTAATTATTTTGCTAAAAGACCTCAAGTTCAAGAAAGATTATCAGTTCAAATTGGTGAAGAATTGAAATCTATTCTAAATACCGAGGACGTAGCGGTTTTAATTGAAGCAAAACATTTGTGTGTTTCTTCTAGAGGTATACAAGATGATCAATCTTCAACTGTTACGTCATATTATAGTGGACAATTCAAATCAGACACAAAAATTCAAGAATTCTTAAATTTAATAAATAGATAATGGAAAAGGTAATAATCATAGGCAGTTCAAAGGGAATTGGTAAAGCAACTTTAGATTCATTAGTAACTAATTATGAAGTCTTTGGTATAACTAGAAATCCAAGTAATTTCTCACATCCAAACTACACAGAGTACAATTTAGACATACTAACAGATGAAATTCCACATATAGAAAATATCAATCATCTAATTTACACACCAGGATCAATAAATTTAAAACCATTTAACAGATTAAAAGAAATTGACTTCCTAAACGATTTCAACATTAATGTTCTTGGAGCAGTTAGATCTATTCAATTCTACTTACCAGAAATTAAAAAATCTAACAATAGCTCCATCACATTATTCAGTACTGTTGCAACAAAACTAGGTATGCCTTTCCATGCAAGTATTGCAGCAAGTAAATCAGCATTGGAAGGCATAGTAATCTCTTTAGCCGCTGAATTAGCTTCCTCAGTAAGGGTTAATGCCATAGCCCCCACAATTACAGATACCCCATTAGCAAGTGGCTTACTAAGAAATGATGAGGCAATCGAAAGAATGAAACAGAGACACCCAACAAAGGAAATCATAAACCCGTCTGAAATAGCTAACATTATTAATATGTTAATCTCGCCATTATCCAAAAACATTACTGGCCAAATCCTTAAAATTGATGCAGGTATAACAACTTTAAAATTATAATTTAATGTCAGATTTAAATTTCATCACCAAAGGATCTATTTTCAGAATGGAAACGAAACAAAATATACCAATATCTATAGAAGAAGCTTGGGATTTTTTTTCATCACCTTCAAACTTGAAAGTAATAACTCCTGACTACATGGGATTCGAAATATTGTTTGGTGCTGAACCTAAATTATTTGCTGGACAAATAATAGAGTATAAAGTAACACCTTTATTTAACATCAAAACAAGTTGGGTTTCCGAAATCTCTCATGTAAGCGATAAAAATTATTTTGTAGATGAGCAACGTTTTGGACCTTATAAATTATGGCACCACAAACATTTCTTCAAAGCTATAGAGGGAGGTGTAGAAATCACTGATATCATAGATTATAAACTTCCTTTTGGATTATTAGGGAGACTTGTGCACCCATACATTGTAAAACCAAAATTAGAAGAGATTTTTAACTTTAGAAGAGAAAAGTTAACAAAACTTTTTGGATCATTTTAATTTTTCAAACCTTGATAATCTTCACCACTATTATTTTCTTTAGACGTCTTTTTTAGTTCGTCAGGTAATGGTGTTACATTTGGTTCTTTATGAGTTTTTCTTGGAGCATTATAATTAACAATATTCTCCATCTCTACCATTTGTTGATCAAGTGGAATTTGAATCTCATCAGTAACTTCCTTTATCGTTTCACGAATATTTAAATCTTTTTTGATATCTAGACCACCTTTCTTGATTTCATTTTGAATATCATTAGAGGCCTGCTTAATTTGGTAAATAGCTTTTCCAAAAGTTTTTGCAATTGAAGGGATACTTTTGGGGCCAAAAAAAATCAATATAAATACAATAACCAAAAGTATTTCAGAACCAGCGATATCATTCAAAAATAAAACCATAGAACAAATTTACGAAGAATATTTATACCCCGCTTTATGACTTGGATAAATGTTAAATGTACCCATACCTTTAGCTACAATTTTATCGTTTTGATTATATATTTCAGCCTCAGTGACTATCAACTTTTTTCCTTTACTCAACAATCTAGAAAAAGCATTGAGTACATCTCCTTTTCGAACAGGCGCTAAAAAGTTCACATTCATATTAACTGTAGAAACAATTTGATCTTCTTCACAAACTAAAGAGAGCGCTGATATTCCCAAAGTTGAATCCATTACTGAAGCAATTACACCGCCATGACTAGCAATCGGAGTAGCCAAATGACAATCTTCTATTATTATTTTATAATGTACATCTCCTGGATTTAAAATTTCAAAATCCATATTGATATATCTTCCGAAGTTATTACCTTCAATATAACCCTGAATTATAGGATTATCATTTAATGGATGTTTCATAACAATAGATTGTATTCTGACAAAAATGAGAATAACTAATCAAAAATCAATATTTTCGTAAAAAAAAGCTCATGTTCTTCATTTTATCAAAACTTGTAATTTGGTTTTTATACCCTTTCAATTGGTTTATTCTAAGTATTATCTTTTTTTTTGTTTTTAAGAATAAAAAAATAAAAAAAATATTTAAATACACCACAATAGGCCTTTTCATCTTTTTTTCGAATACTGTCATTTTTTTAAATTGTATGAAAGCATGGGAAATCCATGGAACAAAATACAATGAAGTAAAGAATTATGATGTTGGAATAGTTCTAGGAGGAATGTTTGAATACAATAATGACTTAAATCGACTCCGAGTAATGTCTCATGCAGATCGAATTTGGCACGCAATAACCCTTTATAAAAAAGGAAAAATTAAAAAGATTTTAATTTCAGGTGACTCTGGTTATGTCCTTGACCATGGCTTAAAAGAAGCAATTCAATTAAAAGAGGCACTTGTTGAATGGGGAATTCCCACAAATGATATCATAACAGAAACTATTTCAAAAAATACACACGAAAATGCTTTGGAAACAAAAAATGTTTTAGAAAACAGTTATCCTCACCTCAAAAATTTTCTTTTAATCACTTCAGGATTTCACATGAGAAGAGCTAATGCCTGTTTTGAAAAAGAAGGACTTAAATGTGATGTTTTTGCTACAGATTTAATGACAGGACCAAACTCTAGCTACCACTGGGATCAATATATTGTACCAAATATGGGAATCTTTTTCGGGTGGAATAAATTAATAAAAGAATGGATAGGTTTTATAACCTATGATCTTGTGGGATATATCTAGTCATAAAAAAACCTTCTCCAATTGGAGAAGGTTTTTTTTTATATACTAATCGAATTAGTTTAATTTAATCCGTTTAATTTTTCAACAAAACTTACTGCTGAATTCTCAATTTCTTCACGAATAGATTTGAAATCAGATTTATTCTTTGCAGCGTTTATCTTAGATAAGACCGTATCTTGAAAAATAGCAGCTTCTTCAATGATTGCATCAGTTGCTTCTGTTTTTGTTTCATCAAAGATTTGAACTGTAAAACATTCCTCGACAATATCGATAACCATGTAGTTCAAATCTTTTTTTAAATTTCTCTTACTAGACATCTTATAAAATTTTAAATATTAAGCTTTTGTTTCTTCTTTTTTCTCTGGTCTTGGTAACAATACCTTACGAGATAATTTCCATTTTTTTGTCTTTACATCTTTACCAACAACTTTAAAACGTACTAAATCTCCTTCTTTGCAGATTGAATCTAACTTATCAATTTTCTCCCATGCAAACTCAGATATATGAATCAACCCATCTGTACCTGGAATAATCTCTACAAAACACCCATATGGTTGAATTGACTTGATTTTACCTTCATATTCTGTTCCTTCCTCAACAGTTGGAGGGAAAGCAATCATTTTCACTTTCTCTAAAGCGGCATCCATACTTTCACCATTATCTGCTAAAATCTGTACTCTTCCTTCCCCTGATTCAGTTTCCTCAATAGTAATTGTAGCACCTGTATCTTTTTGAATTGATTGAATAATTTTTCCTCCTGGTCCAATGATTCCACCTATCACTTCATTTGGAACTAAGAAAGCCTCAATTCTTGGAGCAGTAGACTTTAATCCATCATTTGGAGCAGGAATTGTTTCAACAATTTTTTTCAAAATATGTAAACGACCATCTCTCGCCTGATCTAAAGCTTCAATTAAAACTTCGTAAGGTAACCCATCAACTTTGATATCCATTTGACAAGCTGTGATTCCTTTTTCAGTTCCTGTTACTTTAAAGTCCATATCTCCCAAGTGATCTTCATCTCCCAAGATATCAGATAATACACAGTATTTACCTGTCGCATCTGTAACTAATCCCATAGCAATACCTGAAACTGGTGCTTTAATTTGAATACCTCCATCCATCAAAGCTAATGAACCAGCACACACAGTTGCCATTGAAGAAGATCCATTAGATTCTAAGATATCAGAAACCAAACGAATTGTATATGGGTTGTCATCAGGTAACATATTCTTTAATGCTCTTAAAGCAAGGTTACCGTGACCAACCTCTCTTCTTGAAGTACCTCTTAAAGGCCTAGCTTCTCCAGTTGAGAATGGAGGAAAATTATAATGAAGCATAAATGATTCAGTACCTCTGAATGTAGCCCCATCTAATAATTGCTCATCCATTTTACCTCCGATTGTTAATGTTGTAATCGATTGAGTTTCACCTCTCGTGAAAACAGCTGAACCATGAACTCTAGGTAAATAATCAACTTCAGCCCAAATCGATCTAATTTCATCAAAATTTCTACCATCTAAACGAATTCTTTCATTCAACATGACGTCACGAACTGCTTTTTTCTTCACATCTCCAAAATATGTCGAAATCAATCCTTTTTTCTCTTCTAATTCTTCTTCTGTGAAGATTGCTTTTAACTCTTCTTTGATAGCATTAAAAGATTCTGTTCTATTCACTTTTGAAGGATTACCTTGACGAGCTACTTCTTTACATTTTTCATATGTGAATTCAGTAACTTTAGCTCTTAATTCTTCATCGTGTATTTCATGACAATATTCTCTTTTAGGATTTGCTGATGGAATTTCTGCAGCTAAGTCCAATTGAAATTGGCATTGTTCTTTAATAGCCTCATGCGCAACTTTTATTGCCTCTACCATTTCAGCTTCAGAAACTTCTAACATCTCCCCTTCTAACATTACGATATCTTTAGCCGAACCAGCAATCATAACATCCATGTCAGATTCTTTCATCTGATCATAAGTTGGATTAATAATGTATTCACCATTAATTCTTCCAACTCTAACTTCCGACATTGGTCCGTTGAATGGAATATTAGATACAGCAATTGCTGAAGATGCTGCAAAACCCGCTAAAGCATCCGGATTGTTAACTCCATCAAAAGATAACAACTGAATCATAACCTGTACTTCTGCATGGTAATCATCTGGAAACAAAGGACGTAATGCTCTATCTACTAATCTCATCACTAAAACTTCACTATCTGAAGGTCTAGCTTCTCTTCTTAAAAAGCCTCCAGGTATTCTTCCTGCTGCTGAAAATTTCTCTCTGTAGTCAACTGTCAAAGGTAAAAAGTCTACACCTTCGTTAGCTTCTGGAGATGACACAACTGTTGCTAACAACATTGTATCCCCCATTCTTACCACTACAGAACCATCAGCCTGTTTAGCTAATTTACCCGTTTCTACTGAAATTTCTTTACCTCCAGTAACTAACGTTTTTTTAATTCCAATATTCATAATTAATATTAATTAATGCGAATTATTTCGCTTATAAACATAGAAGGGCAACCGAATAATATTCGACTGCCCCCCCCTTATTTCATTATTTCAATTTCTTAACGACGTAAACCTAATTCTTTTACAATCGCACGGTATCTTTCGATATCTTTCTTTTTTAAGTAATCTAAGAAACTTCTTCTTTGACCAACTAATAATTGCACGGCTCTTTGCGTAACAAAATCTTTTCTATTTTTCTTCAAGTGCTCAGTTAAATGAGAAATTCTGTGAGTAAATAAAGCGATTTGCGCCTCTGTTGAACCTGTGTTTTTTTCATTCCCTCCATATTTAGAGAAAATTTCTTTTTTTGTTTCTGAACTTAAATACATGCTAATATTTGTTTAAATCATTGTTATGTAGTCGACTTTCGACGGTGCAAATATAATTATAAAATGTCTAGCAAACTAATTTTTAATAATTATTTAATCTATAAACAAAAATAGAGACTAAAAAAAGCCCCTATTCCTTTAAATTATTGAGTATAATTAATTCTTAAATAATCTTAATGATAATGCTAAAGTAGATTTCAACTCAGTTCTATCAACTATATAATCCAAGAAACCATGCTCTAAAACAAATTCTGAAGTTTGGAACCCTTCTGGTAGATCCCTACCAATAGTTTCTTTAACGACCCTAGGTCCTGCAAAACCGATTAAAGCTTCTGGCTCAGCAATATTCAAATCTCCCAACATTGCAAAAGATGCTGTAACTCCTCCTGTTGTAGGGTCTGTTAATAAAGAGACATAAGGTAGTTTCTCTTCAGCTAATTGACCTAATTTACCTGAAACTTTAGCCATTTGCATTAAAGAAAATCCAGCCTCCATCATTCTAGCTCCACCAGATTTAGAGATAATCATAAATGGACTTTTAATCTTAATCGCATGATCAATCGCTCTAGCGATTTTCTCGCCCATAACTGACCCCATCGATCCACCTATAAAAGAGAAGTCCATAGCAGCAATAACTAAATCTTGACCTTCAATCTTACCTACTGCTGTTCGAATTGCATCTTTCAATCCTGTTTTCTTTTTTGTTGCATCTAAACGATCTGCATACTTCTTAGTATCTTCAAACTTTAATGGATCACCTGAAAGTAACTTCTCATCTAACTCTTTGAATTTTTGGTCATCAAAAATAATTTGAAAATAATGCTCTGCACTAATACGTTCGTGGTTATTACATCTATCGCAAACCCAATTGTTCTTACTAATATCTTCAATTGTAAAAACAGTCTTACAATTTGAACACTTATGCCACAAACCTTCTGGAGTTTCTTTCTTATCCTTTGTTGAAGTTGTGATACCTTCTTTATTTCTTTTAAACCAACTTGTCATATCTTATTGATTTGATGTATTTACGTTTTTATAACGTATTCACATTATTTAAATCCTCAAAAGATCTTGTCAATCTTTTAACAAATGTTAATTCTCCGTCACGCATCCATTTTCTTGGATCGTAATATTTCTTATTTGGTATATCATCTCCTTCCGGATTACCGATTTGAGTTTTTAAATACTCTACATTTTTAGTTACATAATCTCTCACACCTTCTGTAAAAGCAAATTGAAGATCTGTATCTATATTCATTTTTATGACTCCATAAGAAATTGCTTCTCTGATCTCTTCTAAAGTAGAACCAGAACCTCCATGAAACACAAAATTTACAGGATTACCGCCAGTATTAAACTTATTTTGAACATACTCCTGCGAATTCTTTAAAATTTTTGGCGTTAATTTCACATTTCCTGGCTTATATACACCATGAACATTTCCAAAAGCAGCAGCGATAGTAAATCTATCACTCACTTTCATTAATTCTTCATATGCATACGCAACTTCTTCAGGTTGAGTGTACAACTTAGAACTGTCTACGTCCGTGTTATCAACTCCATCTTCCTCACCACCTGTAATACCTAACTCGATTTCTAAAGTCATACCGATTTTACTCATTCTTTCTAAATATTTTTTAGAAATCTCGATATTTTCTTCTATTGGTTCTTCAGATAAATCAATCATGTGAGAACTATACAATGGCTTACCATTTTCTTTATAAAACTGTTCTCCAGCATCCAATAAACCATCGATCCAAGGTAGTAGCTTTTTAGCACAATGATCAGTGTGTAAAATAACAACAACACCATATAATTCAGCCATTTGATGAATATGCTTAGCTCCAGCTACACCTCCAGCGATTGCAGCTTTTTCATTTTCATTAGATAAAGATTTACCAGCATTATATAAAGCCCCTCCATTGGAAAACTGAATAATAACTGGTGAATTTAATTTTGCCGCTGTCTCCATAACAGCATTAACTGAACTAGAACCTGTAACGTTAACCGCAGGTAAAGCAAAACCTTTTTCCTTTGCGTAATCAAAAATTTCTTGCACCGTATCTCCAGTTGCAACTCCTGGCTTAAATTTATGAAGCATAATATTCTAATTTTAATGGGCACAAAGTTAACAATTTATTTTTTTGATAGACAATTATACGTTTGAATTATAAAATAAGAATTTATGACTGAATACTTTGACTTCAATATATTTTTAAGACTCACGTTAATAAACTATATTTACAACAATAAAAACATAGAAAATGATTGTTGAAATAAACCCTGAAAATATTGACCAAAGGCTTATTGACCAAGCTGTCATCATCTTAAAGAAAGGAGGGATTATTATTTTTCCAACTGATACTGTTTACAGTATGGGATGTGACCTTACCAATAAGAAAGCATTAGAAAAACTATCAAAGCTCAAAGGAGTAAAATTAAAAAAGGCTAATTTCTCAATTATTTGTAATGATTTAAGTAACCTTTCTGACTATGTTAAACAAATTGATAGACCTACATTCAAATTATTAAAACACAATTTACCGGGACCATTTACCTTTATATTAAATGCAACAAATAGCGTAGCCAAAATATTTGAAGGAAATAAAAAAGAAATTGGTATTCGTATACCTGATAATTCAATCATATTAAAAATAGTTGAAACCTTGGGAAATCCAATCGCAACTACATCTTTACATAATGAAGATGATAAGTTGTTTGATTATTTCATTGATCCTTATCAAATCTATGAGCGTTATGATGATGAAGTTGAATTAGTAATAGATGGAGGAAAAGGAAAACTTGATGCTTCAACAGTAGTCGATTGTACTTATGACGTTGGTTATGAAGTTATCCGGCAGGGAATAGGAGAACTAAAAATATGATTTTAATAATAAATTGTGGTAGTCAAAAAACTCCTTTCATCTCTGATATCATAGATGAATTTATGGATGTAGAGACGATTAGTTTGGATGATTTTAGTCCTACTATAACAGAAAAATATAAAGGAATCATAATTTCTGGTGCTCCTCTACTAATTACAGAGATTGATATTAATACTTACATTGAAAAATTTAATTTCATTCTCAATACAGAGCTCCCCATTTTGGGAATTTGTTTCGGCCATCAGATAATTGGTCTTGTTCATGGTGCTTTTGGTTCAAGAATGAAAGAAGACAGAGACTGGCAAACAATTGAAATATTTGATGAATGTCCAATTTTCAATAAATTACCGTCTGAAATTGAAATGATGGAAGATCATTGTGAATCCATTTCAATCCCTCCAAAATTCAAATTGATTGGCTCTTCAGATTTTTGTGTTAATGAAGCAATGGCCCATCAAACAAAAAAAATATTTGGGGTACAATTTCATCCAGAAGTTTCAGGTAATCATGGTCGTGTAATTTTTGAAAATTTTACTCATCTTTGCCAATAATTTTAATTGACACATGAATCATACAGAAAAATTAATCGACGTCGAAAAGATTATCAAAAGTAAGAATCCTTCTTTACTTAAATGGATTCCCAAATTCATTATTTCATATCTAAAAAAAATCCTTCATCAAGAAGACATAAATAAATTTCTAGTAGACAATAAAGATAATTACAATCAAGATTTTTGCATTTCAGTGATGAAATTATTAAATGCTGAAGTTCAAATCAAAAACATAGAAAACATTCCAAAGGAAGGTAAAATTGTTTTAGCAATGAATCACCCTTTAGGAGGAATGGATGCTATGGCATTGGTTGCAGCACTAAAAAGTCATCGTGAAGATTTGAAATTTATAGTGAATGACATTCTTTTAAATCTTAAAAACCTAAATGATATATTCTTAGGGGTAAATAAGCACGGAAAAAACGGACTGAACTTAAAACAACAATTGGATCAACTTTTTTCATCAGAAAATTGTGTTTGCATCTTCCCTGCAGGACTAGTAAGCCGAAAAATAGATGGGAAAGTTAAAGATTTAGACTGGAAAAAAACCTTCATAACTTTTTCAAAAGTACATGGAAGAACAATTATACCAATTCATATTGAAGGTCAACTTTCTCCTTTTTTCTATCGTTTGTCTAATTTTAGAAAGAAAATTGGTATAAAAGCTAATATTGAAATGTTGTATCTTTCAAACGAATTTTTTAAATTGAAAGGAAAAAAAATTACTATCACTGTTGGTAAAGCTATTTCAGCAGATGAATTAAATGAAATAAAAAACGATAAAAAAATCGCAAACAACATTAAAGAAAAAGTATACGCTTTAAACTAACAGCTATGGAAACTGTAAAAGAAATTATACCTCCTGTTGAAAAATCACTTTTAAAAGCGGAACTCAACAAAGACCGATTCATAAGAAAAACAAGAAAAGGCGATAATGAAATTTATATTGTCAATTTTCACAATTCTCCTAATGTTCTTCGAGAAATTGGACGTTTACGTGAAGTAACTTTTAGAGCATCTGGAGGAGGTACTGGATTAGAAATTGATTTAGATGAACTAGATACTAATCCAATTTGTTACGAACAACTAATCGTTTGGTCACCAGAGGATGAGGAAATTATTGGTGGCTATAGATATATATTATGTGATCAAGCTATAGATCAAAATGATACTATTCACCTTTCTACGCATCATTATTTTGATTTTAATGATACGTTTATTGCAAAATATCTACCGTACACTATTGAATTAGGAAGAAGTTGGGTGCAACCTAATTTCCAACCAAGTGTAAACGCTAAAAAAGGTTTATTTGCTTTAGACAATATATGGGATGGATTAGGAGCTTTAATCGTTAAGAACCCTGAAATGAAATATTTTTTTGGAAAAGTTACTATGTACACAAGCTACAATTCAGAAGCCCGAGACTTTCTTTTACATTTTATGCATCATTACTTTCCCGATAATGAGAAAATGGTAAAAGCATATCATCCGTTAGAACAAGATTATAATTGTGAAGAATTTGACAACCTTTTGAGAGGTTTAGATTTTAAAGAAGGATTTAAAGTCTTAAATAGTTTTGTAAAAGAAAGAGGAGAATTTGTTCCACCTTTAGTAAATATTTACATGAATCTTTCACCAAGCATGAAAACTTTCGGGACAGCAATCAATAAAGAATTTGGAGACGTTGAAGAAACAAGTATTTTAGTAACAATTGATGATATTTATCCTGAAAAAAAAGAAAGACACATTCAATCGATGTTAGATTAATTACAGGGAGGACAAATACCTCCCTTTTCATGCAACATTAACCATAAGTTGGTTCTCATCAATATATTTTCTTAAATTAATTAATGCATACCTCATTCTCCCTAATGCTGTATTAATACTAACTTCTTCTTGATCTGCAATCTCTTGAAAAGATAAATCTTGATACAATCGCATCTTTAAAACTTCTTTTTGACTTTCTGGTAAAAACTCAATCAGCTCAATTAATTGCGATTCTAATTCTTCTTTTATCATCTCTTGCTCAACATTTAATGACTGATCTGATAAAATATGAAATATAGTATACTCTGGATTCTGGTAGGTTGTTTCCGAAATCATTTTAACCCTATTATTCTTTCTAAAATGATCAATTACTAAATTATGAGCAATACGCATAACCCAAGGTAAAAACTTACCCTCATCATTATATTTACCAGATTTCAATGTGTTAACTACCTTGATAAAGGTATCTTGAAACAAGTCATTTGCAAGATCTTGATCTTTTACTTTTGATACAATAAATGTAAAAATTCTTGATTGATGGCGCAGCAGTAAAACTTCAAAAGCTGTTTCTTTTCCACTAATGTATAACTTTACAAGCTCACTATCACTTTTTGCAGTATAAGACATAATACTCTTCTTTAAATTCAACAATAAATAAAATATGAGTATTCTTTTATCCTATAAGCAAATAGTTTTAGCGTTTGAATTATAAAATTAAGAAGTTGAATCAAATAATCAAATTTAATTCCACAAAAATGAATAAAATGTACTATCTATTGATTAAAGTTTAAATAGTTTTAACAAATACATCTAAAATGCTGGTTTTAAATTTATTATTTTTGTTAAGTAACGTTTATAAAAATGATGATCCAAAACGGCAACTTTTTAGAAGTTAAAAACCCTGAACTTATTTCAAAATTAGATCAATTTGGTATTATAAAAAACTTTGATGATGGAGAAATAATAGTTAAAGAAAATGCATATAGTAACTCGATTCCTATCATCAAATCAGGTACAATTCGTGTCCTAAGAACTGATGAAGACGGCAGAGAAATATTACTTTACTATATTCGAGCAGGTGAAAGTTGTATCATGTCCTTTCTGGGTGCGCTTCATCAAGATACCATAAAGATAAAGGCAATAGCAGAAGAAAATACATCCATTTTATTTGTTCCAATTGAAAAGGTAACCGCTTTAATTAAAGAATACCCCGAATGGTTAAACTATATATTTAAACAATATCATAAACGTTTTGAAGAGCTTTTGGAAGTTGTAAATGAAGTAGCTTTCAAAAAAATGGATGAACGAATTTTAAACTTCGTTCAAAAAAGAGTTGAAATTACTGGAGTAAAAACAATCAATATCACACATGAAGCTTTAGCTAATGAACTAGGCACAGCTAGAGTTGTTGTTTCTCGACTATTAAAACAATTGGAAGAAGAAGGTCGTGTAAAACTAGGAAGAAACAAAATTATTTTAATTTAATGTAACATTTGTAACTGTATAACGAAAATTGAGCTATTAATTTTGTAACAATAAACAATATCAAATGAGCTATTTAACTAAAAATAAATTTGTAATAATTGGAGCTATACTAGGGGGAGTTGGTGGTTATTTGTACTACCATTTTATTGGTTGCTCAAGTGGGACTTGTGCGATTACTTCTAAACCTCTAAACAGTTCTGTGTATGGCGCAATTGTTGGCGGACTTTTATTTAGTTATATACCAACTGATAAAACAAAAAAATAATTTCAATTAAAATTTAAGTATTATGAATGTAGAACAATTAATTAAAGAGAAAAAAGGAACTATTGTTGATGTTAGAACAAGTGAAGAATTTATGGGAGGTAACGTTGCTGGATCAATTAACATTCCTTTAAACGAAGTTCCTAAAAGAATCGATGAGATTAAAAATTTAGAAGGACCATTGGTATTGTGTTGTGCTTCAGGAAACAGAAGCGGTCAAGCTACTATGTTCTTAAGTTCAAATGGAATTGAATGTTACAATGCTGGATCTTGGTTAGATGTGAATTACTTTCAAGCTCAAAATGCATAAAAAATGATTGGAACATTAAAAAAAATATTCGGAATTGGCCCAAAAGTTGATTTAGCAGAATTAGTAAAACAAGGGGGAGTTATTGTTGATGTAAGAACCAAAGGAGAATATGCTGGAGGATCTATAAAAAATTCAATAAACATCCCTTTGGATCAATTGAGTAAAAACTTAAGTAAATTTAAAGATAAAAATGCACCTATCATAACGTGTTGTGCATCAGGAATGAGAAGTGCTTCTGCAAAAGGAGTTTTCAAAGCAAACGGATACACAAATGTTCACAATGGTGGAGGATGGATGAGTTTACGTTCAAAAATTTAAAGCATGGAAGCTGAATTCTATGAGGTAGACTTAAAATGGAAAAAAGACAGAATAGGAGAAGTTGCATCTTGTATTTATACATCAACTTTAGAAATAATAATAAATAATTTGTAATGGCACTAAAAAACATTTTATACTCTGTATTCAATAATAAATGTCCTAATTGTCATGAGGGAGATATTTTTATTACCAAATCCTCTTATGACTTTAAAAAATTTGATAAGTTGTACGAGACTTGTAGCCATTGTGGACATAAGTACGAAAAAGAACCTGGTTTTTTCTACGGTGCGATGTATGTAAGCTATGCTTTGATGGTCGCATGGTTTGTAATTACATGGTCTTTAAACGGATTAATCTTTCATTTTGATTCAATTTACTACTTAGTTTTCTTAGTTTCTTCTATTATCTTTTTAATGCCTGTTACATTTAGATTGTCAAGATTAATATGGATTAACTTCTTTACAAAGTATCAAGAGCATGAAATTCTAATACGGAAAAAGAAAAACACAGAAAACATTAATTAAAACGAATATTGTTATGAAAACCCTTTTTTCATTTACGCTACTTTTTACTATACTTTTTTCAATAAGTTGTTCAAACGGGCAGAATTCAAATCAAAACTTCAATTTAGACACTCAAAGTTTTCAAAAGGCTTTAGAATCTCAATATGATGTGAATATAATAGACGTTAGAACACCAGGAGAATTCAGTCAAGGACATATTCAAAACGCATTAAACATAAATTGGAATGGAAATGATTTTGAATCAGAAACAGCTAAAATAGATAAATCTAAACCTATTTATGTTTACTGCTTAAGTGGAGGTAGAAGTGCTGCTGCCGCATCTTTTTTAAGAAACAATGGTTTTTCCGAGGTCTATGAATTAATAGGAGGATTAATGAGTTGGAGAAAAAGTAACCTACCTCTTACTACTGATAATACTGTCAAAAAAACCTATAAAGAAATAACTAAAGCTGATTTTTTAGCCTTTTTAAACGATGATAGATATATCTTGATTGATTTCTATGCTGAGTGGTGTGGTCCTTGTAAAAAAATGAAACCTTTTTTAGATGAAATTTCGAATGAAAAAGCTGCTAATGTAAAAATTATAAGAATAGATGTGGATAAAAACCCTACAATCACAAAAGAAATGAATATTGAAGGTTTACCAACTTTACATTTATATAAAAACAAAGAGTTAAAATGGAATAAATTAGGTTTTGCAGCAAAAGAAGAAATATTAGAAAAACTTAAATAAATCAGTAATCAACCTAACCAATCAATTCAGTTTATCTACAAATAATAAAACTCTAAAAAAGATCATAAATAAATGATTACAATAGATGTTTTTTTGATTTTTAGGCAATTAGGTTATTGACAGTAATGCAAGGCTTTGTATCATTTATCTATATGTAATTTGACTCCACCTAATCACTACAGGTGCTTGCAATACTTGTGATAAATATTCTATAATTAGATTAGGATTGATTAAATCTCTTTTTCATTGATTAATTAAGTTATTAAAATTAAATTTGAACGTTTAAAAATCAAGAAATTTTCAAAGAATGGCAGAATTTATTTATCAAGACCCATACCACACCTCAGAGGATAAAACGAACTATCGAAAAATCAGTTCTGATTATGTTCAAGTCGAAAAATTAGGTAATAGAGAAATCCTAACCATAGATCCAAAAGCATTGGAAGTTATAGCTCAAGAAGCGCTTAGTGATGTATCTTTTTATTTAAGACCTTCACATTTAGAAAAATTAAAAGCAATATTAGATGACCCTGAAGGTTCAGACAACGATCGTTTTGTAGCATACAACTTATTACAAAATGCAACAATAGCCGCTGAAGGTCAACTTCCTTCATGTCAAGATACAGGTACAGCAATTGTAATGGCTAAAAAGGGAGAAAATGTATATACAGGAGTTGAAGATGGTGAATATCTATCAAAAGGGATTTACAATACTTATCAAGAAAGAAATCTTCGCTACTCCCAAGTTGTTCCTTTGACAATGTTTGAGGAAAAAAACTCAGGATCTAATTTACCAGCACAGATTGATATATATGCAAAAAAAGGAATGTCTTATGAATTCTTATTTTTAGCAAAAGGTGGAGGTTCTGCTAATAAGACTTTCTTATATCAAAAAACAAAATCTTTATTGAATGAAAAATCTTTAACTGAATTTATTCAAGATAAAATTAAAGATTTAGGAACAGCTGCTTGCCCCCCATATCATTTAGCACTAGTCATTGGAGGTACATCTGCTGAAGCAAATTTAGCAGCAGTAAAAAAAGCTTCAGCTGGTTATTTTGATGGTTTACCTACCGAAGGTAACATGGCCGGTCAAGCTTTTAGAGATTTAGAATGGGAGGCTAAAGTTCAAGAAATTTGTCAAAAAAGTAATATTGGAGCTCAATTTGGAGGTAAATACTTTACACACGATGTTAGAGTAATTCGTTTACCTCGCCATGCTGCATCATGCCCTGTTGGATTAGGAGTATCATGTTCAGCTGATAGAAACATCAAGGCAAAAATCACCAAAGAAGGACTTTTTATCGAAGAGTTAGAGAAAAATCCAAGAAGATTACTTCCTGAGGTTCCCCCACATTTAATTCCTCCTGTTGAAATAAATTTAGACAGACCAATGAACGAGGTTTTAGCTGAACTTTCTCAGTATCCAATCAAAACAAGATTGAAATTAAATGGAACCTTAATCGTTGCCAGAGATATGGCTCATGCACGTATCTTAGAATTAATTGAAAGCGGTCAACCAATACCAGAATACTTCAAGAATCATCCGATTTACTATGCAGGACCCGCTAAGACACCTGAAGGAATGCCTTCAGGAAGTTTCGGCCCTACAACAGCAGGAAGAATGGATTCGTATGTTGATAAATTCCAAAGTTTAGGAGGAAGTATGATTATGTTAGCTAAAGGAAATCGTTCTAAAGACGTTACCAATGCTTGTGAAAAATATGGAGGTTTCTATTTAGGTTCAATTGGTGGGCCTGCAGCAATCCTTGCTAAAGAAAATATCACTTCAGTTGAAGTTGTTGATTTTGAAGAGTTAGGGATGGAGGCTGTAAGAAAAATCACAATTAAAAACTTTCCAGCTTTTATCATTACCGATGATAAAGGAAATGACTTTTTTGAATCTATCTAATTGTAATAAGTTTTGATTTCACTATTGGGCAACTAGAATCTGGTTGCCCTCTTTTTCATAGAAAAAACACAATAAACTTTTAGTTTAGTCAATTTAATTCTAAATATTATTCATACTTTAACGAACAACTCCAAGACTTTCAAAGAATATGAATAAAGCAATTATAGATTTAGGTACAAATACATTTAATTTATTAATAGCTAAAGTAGATCATAACCAATTGTCGATCATTCATTCTGAAAAGTCAGGTGCATCAATTGGTATGGGAGGAATTAATAATAATATTCTAACTGAAAAAGCTATTAGTCGAGCTGTAAATTCATTAACTCATTTTAAAAAAGTATGTAATGAGTATAATGTTAATGAGATAAAAGCTTTTGGAACTTCTGCTATTAGAGATGCTAAAAATAATAAAGAGTTCTGTTCAATTGTCAAAAATAAAATTGGATTAGATATTATCATTATTGATGGTCAAAAAGAAGCTGAATTAATCTTTGATGGTGTTTCAAAAACAATATCTAATGATGAATTTATAATCATGGATATAGGTGGTGGTAGTACTGAATTTATTTTCGTTAAGGATAATTCAATCAAAGAAGCCAAAAGCTTTAACATTGGAATATCTAGAATTTATCAACATTTCTCAAAACTTTCTGATCCTTTAACAACTAGTGATGTCATAAAAATTGAAGATTGGTTAGAAAGAAATACTAATAGTTATTTTACATCAAATTATGCTCATACACTAGTAGGAGCCTCAGGAACATTTGAAACTTTTTATGAACTTATAAATAATGTTTCATTTCCAACTAATACTTCAAAGTCAATCCAACTTGATATCAACCAAATTAATAAAATTCTTGAGAACCTGATTTTCTCTTCAAAAGAAGAACGTTTTCAAAATGAATATTTAATTCCTATAAGGAAATTGATGGCTCCTATTGCTGCAGTAAAAACAAGGTGGGTTTTAAAACAAATGAAAATTAAAAAAATTTATGTCTCTCCTTATTCACTTAAAGAAGGAGCTTTATTCTCATTATAACTCTAAAGAAACTTTTTTCGTTTCCCTTTTATTCTTGAAGTAATTAAATAAATAATGTGTCCCTACAGCACTTGCAGAGCCAATAATTGCTCCGACTAAAACATCTGAAGGATAATGAACACCTAAATACATTCTTGAATATCCTACTAAAGAAGCCCAAGTATACATTGGTGCAATAACATACCATTTAGGATATAATAAACTAAAGGATGTAGCAGTTGCAAAACAAAATGATGTATGACCTGATGGAAATGATTTTGACCCTGCATGTGCATATTGCGTTATATCGTTTGGATAAGTTACAAATGGTCTCGGTGTATCAAAAGCAAACTTTAAAGAAGTTGTTAAAACTGAACTAATTAAAGATGTCGATAACATTTCAAGACTGTTCAAATAATTACTTTTTTCTTTCGTTAATAAACCATTTACAGCGAGACCAATCGGTAAGCCAAATGATACTGGATCGTCTGAATCTGTAATAAATGTCATCAGTTTACCGCCATTTTTTGTATAACTATGATTAATTTTTTTTAACAAATTAATATCAAGATTCTGTGCCTGTAAAAAACTATTAAAAAATAAGATTAACAGTAATATATTTTTTTTCATTTTTTGATCGTTAAATGGATAAACTTAATTCGTCAAAAGTAGGTAATTCATTTAAAAGTTTTATATTATTTTCAGAGTGATCAACTTTAATCGTAAAATGATTTAAGCCATTTGAAATTAATAGATAGGGGCTTTGAAGCACTGAATTATATTGGGCTATCTGAGAAACAACCTTTTCACTCAATTCAATTTCTGGAGCTTTACATTCAACAACTAAAACAGGATGTTTTGTTAAACTGAAGACAACTATATCACAACGCCTGTTTAATTCATTCACTTTTATTAATGCTTCACTAGCAATCAAACTCTTTGGAACATTTTTTTGATTTATTAAAAAATGAATGATGTGCTGCCTCACCCATTCTTCTGGTGTCAGGACTAACTTTTTATTCCTAATGATACACCAAACAAAGAGTTGACCTTTTGAATCTTTTGTTAATTTTATTTTAGCAATAGGAAGATTTAATTTTTGAATCATAATTTAAATCATCAATAATTCGATGCTTTTATATTTTAACCCAAAAACTTTCCCTAATACCTCACTTGTTAAAATTCCTTTGTAAATGTAAACACCGCTTCTAAAACCAATATCTTTTCGGATTAAAGATGAGCAACCTCCTCTTTCTCCCATCTCCAACAAAATAGGGGTAAATATATTTGATAATATTGAAGATGCTGATCTAGGAACTCTTGAAGCTATATTAGGAACACAATAATGAACTATTCCATGTTTTACAAAAGTGGGTGATTTATGACTTGTAACTCTAGATGTTTCGAAACATCCTCCCTGATCAATACTAACATCTATTAAAACAGAACCTGGTTCCATAGATTCAATCATTTCTTCAGTTACAACACATGGGGTCCTTCCTAAAGGAGCTCTTAAAGCTCCAATAACAACATCCGCATTTTGGATTGCTTTAGCTAAATTTTTAGGTTGAATCATGTAAGTATGTATACGCTCAGAAGAATTATTTTGTATTCTTCTTAATCTAGACATCGAGTTATCAAATACTTTAACTGATGCTCCAAGTCCCAATGCAGCTCTAACAGCATAATCTCCTACAGTTCCTGCTCCAATAACAACTACTTCAGTTGGTTTGACTCCTGTAATACCTCCAAGCATTATACCTTTACCACTTTTAAACTCTGATAATAATTCTCCGGCAATTAAAATTGAGGTTGTCCCTGCAATTTCACTCATAGCCCTAACTATAGGAAACATCCCTTTGAAGTCTTTGATGTAATCCCATGCAACTGCTGTGATTTTTTTCTGCATCAACTTCTCTAAAATCGATTTTGCTTGAATAGATAATTGTAAAGCTGAAACTAATGTTTGACTCCCTTTCATCATATCAATTTCATCTTCTGATGGAGGACCAACTTTAAAAATAATATTACATTCAAAAACATCTTTTGGACTGTAACAAATTTCTGCACCTGCCTCACTATAGTCTCTATCAGAGAAATTTGCCATTTCCCCAGCTTTTGTTTCAATCTTTACTCTGTGTCCATTTAAAACTAAAATAGAAACTGCTTCTGGTGTTAAAGCTACTCTCCTTTCGTGAAAATGAGTCTCTTTGGGAATACCAATAAACAATTTACCTTTTTTAGGAGCAATTTCTAACATTTCCTCTTGCGGTAAAAGAGTTCCTGTCTCCATTAAATGCTTTAAAATTTCCGGATCAGTTTTCATCTATCATTTCTTTAATAAAATAATCTTAAATTTTCAGTAGTCAATATTTACCTCAATTTCTCTTTCTAATGATTCATCAATACGAATATACACCCAAATTGTATTTTCAGGTAATAATCCATTAATTTTTTTTGGCCATTCGATAAAACACATATCATTGCCATACAACATTTCCTCTATTCCAATATCATATGCTTCTTCCTCTGAATCTAAACGATACAAATCAAAGTGATGTATTCGTCCAAAGGCATTTGAATCATATGTATTTACCAACGAATAGGTTGGTGAACCTTCAGAATCTTTTACCCCCATAGCTTTTAGCAAAGCAATAATGAAAGTCGTCTTCCCTGCCCCCATTTTACCATCAAAAGCAAATATTTTTCTATGTCCAACTGTATCTAAAAAACTTTTTGCAACATGAGGTAACTCTTCTAAACTATTTATCTTAAAAATCATCTTATTTGGGCTGTAAAACAATAAATGGAATTAATAACTCCTCCATAGAAACGCCACCATGCTGAAATGTTTCTGAGTAATGATTTACAAAATGGTTAAAATTATTTGGATATACAAAAAAATCATCATTTTTAGCAAAAATATACTCCGAAGACATTTTACCTTTAGGTAACTTAATAGCCTTTGGATCTTTTTCTTGAAACACGTCTTTTTCTTTGTAAGACATCCCTCTTGCAAATTTGTATCTCAAATTGGTATTTAAATCCCTTTCCCCTAAAACTTTAATAGGATTATTCACACGAATAGTTCCATGATCAGTAGTTATAATTAACTTAAATCCTGACTCTGCGAATTTCTTAATCAAATTTTGTAATGGTGAATGTTCAAACCACGAACGTGTAATTGATCGATATGCTGACTCATCATCTGCTAATTCACGAATAACCTTCATTTCTGTTCGAGAATGAGACAACATATCTACGAAATTATAAACTACTACATTTAAATCATTTGATTGAATTTGATTAAAATTATCTACTACTTTTTTACCGATTTCATAGTTAGTTACTTTTTGATAAGACCATTTAACTTCCTTTCTCAAATTTTTAAGTTGTTCCCCCAATAGCTCTTTCTCAAAGCCATTTTTAAATCCATCATCATATTCTCCGACCCAATATTGAGGTAATTTATCTTCAATTTGACTTGGCATCATACCTGCAAAAAATGCATTTCTAGCATAATGTGTAGCCGTAGGTAGTATTGAACAAACAACCTCATCTTTAACCAATTTGTAATAATTTAAAATGATTGGTTTGATTACTTGCCACTGATCGTACCTTAAATTATCAACCACCAATAATGCAACTTTTGTATCATTTAATTCTTTAAATACCCTCTCTTTCATCAGTCGATGGATAAACATTGGGGTATCCTCAGAAGTTTCCTCCTTTAACCATTCAGAATAGTAATTTGTAAAAAATTTTGTAAATAATTGGTTAGCTTCTTTCTTCTGCATCTCGAAGACTTGTTTCATACCCTTATCTTCAATTTTATCCAATTCTAATTCCCAATAAACCAATTTCTTAAAAACCTCAATCCATTCAGGATAATTTAAATTGGAGTTAAGCGTCATTCCTAATTGTCTAAATTCTTGTTGGTACACTGAATTTGTTTTTTGTGAAACTAACTTTTTATGATCTAAATTCTTTTTAAGGGTCAATAAAATTTGGTTAGGGTTGACTGGCTTTATTAAATAATCAGCTATTTTACTTCCAATAGCCTCCTCCATTATGTGCTCTTCTTCACTTTTCGTTATCATCACGACGGGTACAAAAGGACGGTCTTCTTTTATTAATAACAAGGCATCCAAACCAGTAATTCCAGGCATGTTTTCATCTAGAAAAATGATATCAAAAACCTCTTTTTGATTTAATTCAACAGCCTCTCTGCCATTATTTACAGTTGTTACCTCATAACCTTTAGATTCTAAAAAAAGAATATGTGGTTTTAATAAATCAATTTCATCGTCTGCCCAAAGAATTTTAACTTGCATATAATTGATATTTTATATTTTTACAATAAATTTCAAAATCATTACTGTTGCGTCCAAATTTAACCAGAAATAACAAAAAGAAAATTATAAACGATCCTATTTATGGATTTATTTCTATACCTAACGATTTCATTTTTGATTTAATACAACACCCTTATTTCCAAAGGCTGAGAAGAATTTCTCAATTGGGCACTACAGGACTTGTTTATCCTGGAGCACTTCATACACGATTTCATCATGTTATTGGAGCAATGCACTTAATGTCATTGGCAATTAACACACTCAGAAGAAAAGGAAACGAAATTTCATCACAAGAAGAAGAAGGTGCACTAATAGCAATTTTACTTCATGACATTGGACACGGACCATATTCACATGCATTAGAATATGATATTGTAAATAAAGTTTCACACGAAGCTATCTCAAGTTTTTTCATCAAAGAATTAAGTAAGGAATTTAACGGAAAATTAGATGTTGCTCTCGCAATTTTTCAAAATAAACATACAAAACCTTTTTTACATCAATTAGTTTCAAGCCAATTGGACATGGATCGTTTAGATTATTTAAACAGAGACAGCTTTTATACAGGTGTCAGTGAAGGGGTTATCGGAAGTGACCGAATTATTGAAATGTTAAATATTCACGAAGGTCATTTAGTTTTAGAAGAAAAAGGAATTTATTCGGTTGAAAAATTCTTGGTTGCAAGACGATTAATGTATTGGCAAGTATACCTTCACAAAACTGTAGTTGCTGGTGAATTTATGTTAATCCACATTCTTCGAAGAGCAAAAGAATTAGTATTGAAAGGGCAAGAATTGTTTGCTAGCCCTGCTTTAAGATTCTTTTTATCAAATAACATTGAATCAGCTGATTTTGAAAAGAACGTCCAAGTTTTACAAAACTTCTCACTTTTAGATGACTACGATATTCTAGGGGCAATCAAAGTTTGGCAATTTTCTGAAGATATTGTTTTGTCAAACCTCTCTAGAAAATTAGTAAATCGTAAACTACTAAAGATTGAAATTTCTAAAAATCCTTTTTCTAAACAGCGAATCGAACATGAAAAAAAATTAATCTGTGAAAAATTAAATATTTCTAATAGTGAAGCCCAATATTTTGTATACGCAGATAAATTAATTAACAATGCTTACAATCAAGATAACGAAAACATTCATTTGTTGATGAAGAATGGAGAAATAATGGATATTTCAGAAGCATCTGATAATTTGAATATTTCAGCTTTATCGAAGCCCGTTGAAAAATATTTTTTGTGTTACTACGGTTAAAATTTAGTTACTAATTGATTTCCTTGTAAACCCCCAGTGTGAATAAATAACACGGATTGATTTTCTAACTCACCTGATTGAATCATCTTAATAATTTGATAGAAAACTTTTCCTGTATAAACATAATCTAATGGTAAATTATATTCTTGATTGACTTGATTGATAAAATCGATTAATTCTTTATTAAATTTTCCGTAACCTCCAAAATGAGCGTCTGAATGAACAAGTACTTTATTTAACAATTCTTCTGTTATTTCTTCATCAAACAAACTATAATTCAATAGTCTTCTCATTTCACTCAAACTATCATAGTTTTTCAAAACCGGAACAACGTTTAAAAATGTGTTTCTTGAAAGTGATAATATAATTCCACAACTAGTTGCTGATGTACCTTGTGCTACAAATACTTGATCAAAATTTTCTTTTATTTCTTTTATAATTTCTTGACATCCAATCAACCCGTAAAAATTACTTCCTCCTTCGGGAACAATATAGGACGAAGGATATTCTAAATGTAAGTCCTTGAGGTATAAATCATCCGATTTTAATTGATATTCAGACCTTGAAACAAATTTTAACAACATTCCAAATTCGACACATTTTTTTAATGTCTCATTGGAATTTTCATTAAGTTCCTCCCCCCTAACAATTCCAATTGACTTTAAACCTGCTTTTTTACAAGCTGCTGCTGTTGCAACCAGATGATTAGAAAAAGCTCCTCCAAATGTTAAAATTGTATCACATTTTTTATTTAATGCTTGTAATACATTATATTTCAATTTACGCCATTTATTTCCCGATACATTTTGATCAATTAAATCATCTCTCTTTACATATAAACGGACATTATGTGTCCTTAATAAATCACTCGATAATTCTTGTAAAATTGATTTTTTGGTATCAAATAATTGTTCCATTTATACTAATACATTAATTTTGTAACAAAGTTTTTCTATGAAAGAAGATATGTCAATGTTTTCAAAAAAATCTAAGTTGGCTGATGATGAGTATTATTATAGTCCTGAAGGTTTTATAATTTTCACTGAAAAATATTTATTAAAAAGAGGTTACTGTTGTAAAAACGGTTGTAAACATTGTCCCTATGGCTATGACAAAAAAACTGGGAAATTTAAATCTTAACTTTCATAAGGATCTTTAATTCCTTTCTCAGGAAACTTTCCTTTGTATTTAGATAAAATCTTCTTAATTGTTTTAATATCCTCATTAACATCTCCTGTAGGTTCGAATAAACATTCAAATCCACCAATCTTCTTTTCATAATCAATATAGGCTAAATAAATAGGAACTTGTGCTCTTTGAGCAATATAGTAAAACCCTTTTTTCCATTTATCATTGTAACTACGTGTTCCCTCTGGAGTAAACACCAAATACATCGAAGAATACTGATCTAATAATTTTGCTGCAAAATCTGTTAAGTTGTTGTTTGTTTTTCTGTCAACTGGTATCCCTCCCATTTTTTTTAGTATCAAACCCATTGGAAAGAAAAACAGTTCTTTTTTGATTAAGAATTTAGCATTAACACCATAATTAGCAAAAGTTATACGACCAATTATAAAATCCCAATTTGAAGTGTGTGGCCCCATTACAACAACACATTTATCAACCCCTTGAGGTACAAATTCATCAATTTTCCAGCCAGCTAATTTTAAAAGAAATTTTAAGAATTTTCTCATTGATTTTATATCGTTAAACAATAAAACTTATTTTTACAAAAGTAAAGTATTATAATTAAATAGTTGTGAATACTTTTAAATAGATTACCTCATTAAAGTAAAGATGAAAATAAATTATTTTTTTAAACATATTTTAACTCCTTTAACGCTAATCATTTCTTTGTGGGCCATCCTTTATTTACTAAAATTCTCAAAACAAGAAAGTGTTTCTGAACATTTAAATATAATACCAAACAATGCAAAAATAGTAGTTCAGATTAAGGGTAATAGCTTAGCAAAGAAAACAATTTTCGAAATGCTTTTTCAATCTAAAAACGATTCAATTGTTAATGTCCTTAAAGATAAACTATCTGTAGAAAAATATGAAGAAACAAAATTAGGAATTAGTTATTTAAGTAATCATTATTTATTCGAATCTAACTATAAAAATGAAACACTTTGGGGGTTGATATTACCTTTAAACGAAAGTGATGATTTCGAAAAGACAATTAAAAATCAAACAAATAAATCTTTATTCGCTATAAACCAAGATAAAAATGGAATCATTCTATTTTCAGAAAAATTAACAAAAACCGATTTAAAAAACTTCTACAAATCAAAGATGAATAAAGGAAATGATTTTAAATTTGAAGATAATGGCCAAGTTTTTCAAACGATTTCAAAAAACAATATTAATTCAAAAATTAACCCTTTCAGTAGGGCTATTTCTGGAATTGCTTTGAATGGTAAACAAATTGCTATAGATGGTGATTTTACAATTGCCACAAACTTTCAAAATGATTTTCATGTAATTTTAAATCAATTAGAAAATAAACCTGATTTTTTTCATTTTTCTTATGGCTTTTTCCCTGATACGATTCTATATTCCATTAATAATCTGATTAAAAATTATGAATTAACTTTTCCTAAAATCCATAGTATTTCAATGAATTACAATGGTATTGAAATGCTTGAAAGTGGAAGTTATATTTTACCAAATATGGAATTAGTTTTAAATTTCGATGATAAATTTGATATTCAAACGATACTCTCAAACGAAAATTTGATTGAAAAAATTGAGGGTAAGGTAGTGGGTAATACTCTAAAAATCAATACTAAAACATACTTCTTTAAACAACTTACTGCTAATTCAATCTACATAGGTGATATCAAAAACCCTTCTTTTAAAAAAGAGACTACCTCTTTTGTTGAAATTAATGGAAATTTAAGTGCTTTACTCAAAATAAATGGAGGAGACATATTCCTTTCGTTTTTAAATGGAATTCCTGCTTACAAAGGTCCAAAAGATTTATTTAATAGTATTGAAAACACTTCAATTTTATTGACAAAACAAGGTAATAATGCAAAATTAAACGGAGCAATTAATTTTAAAAAAGAGAATTACGCAATGGATGAATTGATGCAATTTATTTTGACTATCCAACCACTATTGAATATGTAATGATTTAAAATATTCTACAGAATATTGCAATCTTGATCCATACCAAGAAAATAACTCTCCATCTACTAATTGAATTTTAGAATTCGGAAATATTTCTTGTAATTCATCGATATGTTTATCCTTAAAAGGAAAAGGCTCAGAACTTAAAAAAATTAAATCTGGATGTTTTTCAAATGCTGATGGATCAATTTCAGGGTAACGAACTTCTGAAATAAAATTATTGAATCCAATTCGTTGAATCATATCGTTTATAAACGTATTCTTACCAACTGCAATAAACGGATTTTTCCAAATGAGATATAGTACTGAAGTACAAGTTTTAGTGTTTATATTTAATGAATTAAAGCCTGATTGAATTTTAGAAATGATTTCATTTGATTCAAGCTTTTTATTTGTAAATTCTCCAATTTTATGTATCATTTCAATTGCATCGTTAAGATCATATATATCACTCATCCAAACTGGACAAATGGACTTCAATGCTTCGATATCCTCTTTTGAATTTTCTTCTTTATTTCCGATTATTAAATCAGGTTGAAGGGCTTTTACTTTATCAAAATTTACATTTTTGGTTCCTCCTACTCTTTTTTTTGAATTAAACCAGTCCGACGGATAAATACAAAATTTGGTGATTCCTACGACCTCATCTTCAAGTCCAAGAGCGTATAAAAGTTCAGTTTGAGAGGGTACTATTGAAACAATACGTTTAGGAGTGCTTCCTAAACGTATTGTTTGATTCATTTGGTCTATTGATACAAACACTTGTTATCCAATACTTGAAATAATATCGTGTCTTGTTACAATATGATATTTTCCTTTATCCATTTCAACTAAAACAGCTTGATTTTCTTTATTAATCATTTTAGAAATTTCCTCAACTAATGTTGAAGGTTGTACAATTGGAAGCGGTTCTTGCATCACACTTGAAATAGGAGCATCTCTTAATTCAGGTGAATCAATAAGCAATTGATAAACTCTACTATCGTCAAGTACACCTACAAATTTTCCATCCTTTAAAACTGGAATTTGTGAAATCCCAAATTTTTTCATTTTTCCTATTGCATGAGAGACTAATTCTTCTGAAAACAAAGTAATTAAAGGTTTATCCTCATGATGGCTTACCATATCTGCTGCGTTGACAATTTTTTCATCTAGAAACCCTCTTTCACGCATCCAATCATCATTGAACATTTTTCCAACATATCTACTACCATGATCATGAAATAATACAACAACAACATCTCCTTCTTTAAATTGATCTTTCATTTGTAACAACCCCGCTACTGCAGCTCCTGCAGAATTACCAACAAAAATTCCCTCTTCACGGGCTAATCTTCTTGTCATCACTGCAGCATCTTTATCTGTTACCTTTTCAAAATAGTCTATTGTGTCAAAGTCTACGTTTGCTGGCAATATATCTTCACCAATACCTTCTGTGATATATGGATAAATTTCATTTTCATCAAAAATTCCAGTTTCCTTATATTTCTTAAACACCGAACCATAAGTATCAATTCCTAAAATTCGAGTATTTGGATTTTGTTCTTTTAAATACTTACCAACACCGGAAATTGTTCCTCCAGTTCCAACACCAACTATGAAATGAGTGATCTCCCCCTCTGTTTGTTCCCAAATCTCAGGGCCAGTTTGTTCATAATGGGCTTGTCTATTTGATAAGTTATCGTACTGATTAACATACCATGAGTTAGGTGTCTCTTGAGCTAATCTTTTAGAAACAGAATAATAAGAACGTGGATCAGATGGTTCCACAGCTGTTGGACAAACTACAACCTCTGCACCAACAGCTCTCAAAATATCCATTTTTTCTTTAGATTGTTTGTCGTTTAACACACAAATCAATTTGTAACCTTTAACTACAGCTCCTAGTGCTAAACCCATCCCGGTATTTCCAGATGTTCCCTCAATAATAGTCCCTCCTGGTTTGATTAAACCTGCTTTTTCTGCATCCTCAATCATTTTAATTGCCATTCTATCTTTAACAGAGTTCCCTGGGTTTGTTGTTTCAACTTTCGCTAAAACAGTTGCTTTAATCTCTTTTGTAATCTTGTTCAATTTGACTAATGGAGTGTTTCCAATAGTTTCTAATATATTGTCGTAAATTTTCATCTAAAAAGTGTATTTATGCAAAATTACTTAAATAATAAATACAATCTTTAAAACTCAATCTCTAATTGCCGATCCTCATTTTCTCCATTAAAGGAAGAAAGTTGAAACCCTATTAGTCGAACTGGTTTTATTAAGGGTAAAACCTGTTGAATTAATTTATTTGTTAAGTCGGTAAATAGTTCCAAATGATCTATTGATTTTGGGATTGTAGTTGAACGAGTGATTTGAGAAAAATCATTAAATTTTATCTTTATAGAAACAGACCTCCCTTCTTTTTCATAACCTTGATATCGGTTCCATGTTTCTAATGCTATTTTTTCAGCTGTATTAATAAAGGTTACTGAATCAAAGATATCTTTTTCAAATGTTCGTTCTGATGCGATACTCTTCCGTTCTCTGTCAACAATTACTTCACGATTATCATTCCCTCTTGCAATTTCATACAAGAAAAGACCTCCTTTACCAAATAAATCTGTTAGCTGATTTTGTGTATATTTTAATAAATCACGACCATAAAATATACCCAATTGATGCATTTTTTCTGCTGTTACTTTTCCTACACCAAAAAAACGTTCAATTTGTAATTGCTCAACATACCCTTTTCCTTCGTGTGGTTGAATTGTGAACAAACCGTTAGGTTTGTCTTCATCCGAAGCCATTTTAGCTAAAAATTTATTATAAGAGACTCCTGCTGAGGCTGTTAAACTTAATTCATTAAAAATATCATTCTTTATCGATTGAGCAATAAATGTTGCTGAATTCAGATCTAATTTATTTTTTGTCACATCAATAAATGCCTCATCCAATGCCAAAGGTTCAATAATATCTGAATATCTTTTAAAAATTTCGTGAATCTTTATAGAAACTTCTTTATAACGAACAAAATTTGGCTTTACAAAAATTAAACTAGGGCACATTCTAGCTGCCATTTTGGAACTCATTGCTGACTTAACACCAAACTTTCTCGCTTCATAACTTGCTGCTGCTATAACTCCTCGATCTGCACTTCCTCCAACAGCCAATGGTTTGCCTTTTAATTCGGAATTATCCAATTGTTCAACAGACGCATAAAATGCATCCATATCAACATGAATAATTTTTCGATTTATCATTTGATAGACGTAAGAGTTTAAGACAATTAAAAATCAAAGATAATCCTTAAATT
>CAZOLZ010000003.1:0-88874 GCA_964580965.1 uncultured Flavobacteriales bacterium
AAACGGCATACAACAATGTGTATAGTGCATAGCACCCTTCGGGATGCTACGACACTATACACTGACCGTTGTCTGTATTTGAATAAAAACATAAATTGATATTTAAACAATATAAAAGAGAATATAAATCGAGACTTATTGAAATCTTTAAGTCGAATTGCCCAAAATATTTTGACGCGAAGGATGAAGTTGATTTCATAGATTTTCTAGAGAAATATACTGATGAAAATTACCTTGTTGTCTTCAGGGATAATGAAATTATTGGGTGTGGTGGTCACTACACTAAAGATACTGCATATGGAATTGCTTGGGTAATGTTTGAAAGAAATTCAATTGGGAGCAAGCAACTATTGAACGTTTGTGATGCGTTCTTTTCTGAAATTCTTAATAGAATTCTAGAAGAAGGTAAAGGTTTTGATATTTATATAAACACAACTCAACTCTTAGAGAAACTATTTAACAGGTATGGATTCAAAACATTTCAAATCATTGAGGATGGATTCGGAGATGGGTTAAATGAACTTAAGATGAAGAAAACAAACAAAAAATAACTCAATTTGCATTAAAATATGTTCTAAAAATAACTTAAATCTAAATCATGATTCTTATCATATTTTTTGAATAAAAAATAATATTTAACCATAAAGTTTAGAACTCTAAACCCCCTAAAAACCTCAATTACAATCACTTTTAAGCAATCCTTAATCTTAAGTAACAAATGTAGTCGCTCTGACTTTAATTTATAATCATTCTAAATAAATAGCTGTGACATTTCTATGACAAAACGAAAACAGTTGAAAGTTAAATTTGTGTTAACTAAAAGACGGAAAAAAGTGCTAAACAATTTTCATATAATAGCTTTTACGCACAGAAATTTAGGGGTTTCTGAAATTGGAAAATTACATATTGAAGCTGATAATCAGCAAGAGTCATTAACCAATTTAAAGACAGAACTACAATTAGATGAACTAATGTTTTTGTCAACTTGTAATCGTGTCGAATTTATCTTTGTTACTGAAAAAACACCCGACTTTCACTTTTTACAAGCTTTCTTCAAAACACTTTATCCGAGCTTTACAACAGAGCAAGTTGATTACTATGCTCAAAATGCTGACACTTTTCATAAAATTAATGCTGTTGAGCACATGTTGAATGTTGCTTCATCGATTGACTCAATGGTTATAGGTGAACGTGAAATCATTACTCAAGTTCGTAATGCATTTGATGCTTCGAAAAAAATGCAATTGGTTGGGGACTTTATCCGGCTTGTTATTCGACAAACAATTGAAACTGCGAAGAAAGTGTATACGGAAACTAATATTGCAACTAAACCTGTTTCAGTTGTATCATTAGCTTACCATAAGTTACGCGACATGAACATCAAAATGGATGCGCGAATATTAATTGTTGGTGCAGGGGTGACAAATACAAACATGAGTCGCTTCTTAAAAAAACATGGATTTAAAAAGTTTGTTGTTTTTAATAGAACATTCAAAAAAGCACAAAATTTAGCTAACGACTTAAACGGAAAAGCACTTCCTTTAGAAGAGTTACAAAATTATAATGGTGGTTTTGATGTGATTATTACTTGTACAGGTTCTGAAGGTCACCTGATTACTCCCGAAATTTACCAACAATTATTACAAGGTGAAAAAGAACGTAAAGTCGTAATTGACATTGCTTTACCGCAAGATCTAGATCCACGTATTAAAGAAACAGAAAATGTAACACACATTTCTGTCGAGGTATTGCAACAAATATCTAATCAAAATTTAAAAGAACGTACTAAAGAAATTCAATGTGTTGAAGAAATTATTTCAGAAGCAGTTTATAATTTCAAACATTTAAATAAAGTAAGGTCTGTTGAAATTGCAATGCGTGAAGTTCCTCAAAAAGTTAAGGAAATCAAGCAAGTTGCTATGAAAGAAGTTTTCAAAAATGAACTAGAATCATTAGACGAAAATTCGAAAGAAGTATTAGATAAAATCATTGGTTACATGGAGAAAAAATATATTAGTGGACCAATGTTATTAGCAAAAGAAATTCTATTAAAAAAATAAACTGTATGCAACACATCGTGATTGGATCAAGAGGAAGTGACTTAGCTTTATGGCAAGCAAACCATGTAAAATCTCAATTAGAAAATATCGGTTGCTCAGTTGAAATCAAAATTATCGTTACACAAGGAGATGCAATTCAACATTTAAGTTTCGATAAATTAGAAGGAAAAGGTTTCTTTACCAAAGAAATAGAAAAAGAATTATTAGAAGGTACAATTGATTTAGCTGTTCACTCTCACAAAGATTTAGAAACAAATCCTCCAAAAGGTTTAGTGATTGCAGCTGTTTCTGAAAGAGAAAATCCTGCAGATTTATTATTGATTGCAAAAAGTGCAGTTGATACTTCTAAGGAGTGGAAATTAAAAGAAGGTGCAATTGTTGGAACATCTTCTGCTCGTAGAAAATCACAAGTAATGCGTTTCAGAAATGATGTTGAAATCAAAGATTTGAGAGGCAATGTTCCAACGCGTATTGATAAATTAAGAAAAGGTGGTTACGATGCTATTTTATTAGCAAAAGCTGGTGTGGATCGTTTGAAAATCAACTTATCAGAATTTGAAGTGATTGAAATGGATCCAACCTCATTTGTTCCTGCACCAGCTCAAGGTGTGTTAGGCTTACAAGTAAGAGAAGGTGACCAAGCTATTTTTGATACGATTCACAAATTAAATAATTCAACAATTGAAAACCGTATCGGTATCGAACGTAAAGTGTTGAACTTGATGGACGGTGGTTGTCAATTACCTTTAGGTGTTTATTGTGACGAAAACAATAGTGTTTTTGTTTCATATTCAGATGATTGGACAACTGGGTCCGTATGGCAAAAATACGATGCTAACAGTCAAGATAACATTGCTGAGTTTATCGTAAAAGACATTACAGCTAAAACGCAAAATGCATAAGCAATCGCTTTTTATTTCTCGTAATCATAATGAAATCAATCGTTTAATTGAATTTTGTTCAGCTCATAAAATCGATATAATCTCTCATTCTTTCTTATCATTTGAACAAGTTATATGTTCCATTAAAGAACCTTACGAAGCCATATTTTTTGGAAGTCCAAGAGCAGTAAAGTTTTTCTTTTCACAACAACATTTAGCTGAAAATTGTACAATAATTGGCTGTATTGGTGAGTTAACAGCTGAAAGTTTAAGAGCAATAGGAATTGAACCTACATTCGTTGGTCATCAAGCAGGAAACCCAACAGATGTTGGTGAAAAATTTAATCAACTTGTTGGTTTAAAAAGGGTTTTATTTCCACAAGCAGAAAAATCAAATCGTTCGGTTTCTTCATTATTCCCAAAAACTCAACTTGAAGAAGTTACGTGTTATAAAACAAATATAAATTCTATCGAAATACCTAACTGTGATTACTATGTTTTCACAAGTCCTTCCAATGTTGAAGGATTTTTAAAATCGAATGTCATACCGATTAATGCTTCTGTAATTGCTTGGGGAAAAACAACTGCAAAATTTTTAGTTGGAAAAGGAATAGTTGTTGATTACACTATGAAAGAAGCAAAAGAAGAAGAGGTTTTAAATTGGATTGAAAATGATAAAAAGTAAGATTTCAAAGGATCATCTCCTATCTTTTTTCTAGTTTGCTACTTAAAGGATTTTTCAACCCACTCCATTCAACAAGATGCATTTTGATGGAACCAACTGGTATTTTCGCTTTTACTAATATTGGAATATGGTTATCATCACTTGTTACCCAGAAATTCACATCACTTTCATCTTGGAATAAACGTCCTGTTTGAATGACAGGAACAAATTTCATGCATTTAAATTTCCCTTTTCGAATGTGAATTACTTCTTCCCCAACATACTTGATTTTAAGTGGAAAAATTTCTTCATCCATAAAACAATTGAATTCGAATATATCATTGACCTTAATGTTTGAAAAATTTAATGTTCTAGCATAGTAAAACGAAGAAAGCATATCTTGAATACCGATAGGAACTTTAAATTCTTTCCCCTCAGCAGTTTTCACCTTACTTTTTTCATGTTGAAAAGTATAATCTTGATTGATTAAATACCCCCCTTCATCAACCCTTCTTACAAACTGCCATGGAAAAACACCTTTCTTATCGATGTAGCTTTCATAAACATCGTAAACCTTAAAAAATGAATTAAAGCCTCCTAAAGTCCTTCCTATTCCTTTAACATGAATTAATTCGCGATTGTTTCCCCTTTTACTAGATTTGTTTACCTCTAAGGTTGCTTCTCCAGCATCAATAAAACCATACGAAATTAAATATCGTAGGTTCTCTCCTGGCTGAAACGATTTATTTAATGTTGATGGTAATGAAACCATAACACTACTAGAAAGACTTAAAGCTAAAAACACAAAAAGTGAAAGGTAAACCAACTTTTTCATAACACTTTGATTTAAGATTACAATGATGATAAACCAAAGGATATGCCAAGATTTAACTTTTTTGTTTCATTTTTTGTTGAAACTCTTCTTTAGTCCACTCCTTCTTATACACTCTTGTAAGATTAAAGAAGAATAACGGATTAAAATATAGATTTCGTACATTTGAGTATACAATTCCGTAGTCCCCTTTATACCAGATTGGAATAATTGGTGGATTTTTCATTAGTTCAACTTCTGCTTTTTCAAAGTAATTAATTTGATCGATCACCTTGTCTGATTGTTTCGCTAATTCAAAATACTTGTCAAATTCAGGGTTCAAATACCTCGATTTGTTGATTACAGATAATTTGTTAGGATCATTTGGTAAAGCTTGGCCATAAAAGTTAAATAAAAATGTTTCTGGGCTAATGTAATCAGCTGCCCAACCATTTCTTGCAATCTGGAAATTTCCTTTTTCACTATCATTCTCCAATTGCTCGAAACTTGATGCGTCCAAATTAACATTGATACCAAGAACAGACTTAATTTGTTTTGCAAATTCATCCGCAACAGCAGCATGAAGATCACTAATGTTTAACCTTAGTGTAACTGTTCCAAAACCTTTACCATTTGGATAACCAGCTTCTGCTAATAATTTTCTTGCTTTCTCAGGATTAAAAGAATAACTAACACGCTTCACATCTTCAAAATCATAGCCTTTAAATGCATTTTCTATCGGTGGAACGATTCCATAATGTCCCACGTCAGCATATTGGTTTCTTAATATTTCACCTCCTATTTTTTGCTTATCAATCGCATAATTAAATGCTTTTCTAACCTTCTCGTTCTTAAAACGCTCATCTTTTAGATTAAAATAATAATAATGAGTTGTCAGAATTGGGTTGTTGTGTAAAACTAGCAGAGGAGGATTAGAGTTAAAATCAGAAATTCTTCCTTCTAACATTTCTGTAATTTTCGTTGCCGGTAGTCCACGAATTAAATCTAATTTTTTTGTTTGAAAGCGATCAAACTGTTTTGTCTTATTCGATTCAATTACAAACTCAACTGAATCTAAATATGGTAGAGCATTCCCTTGATCATCCTTAAGGTAATATTCATTATTTTTTGTTAAAAGAATTGAACTAGGTTCTCCTTTAATAAATTCTCTAAACAAAAAAGGACCTGTCCCAATCATATCTTGTTCTAATCCTTCGCTAATGATTTTTGCAGGTAAAATAGCACAAGAAATATTAGCTAATTTATTTAAAAAGTTATGGTCTTTTTCTGTCAGTTGAAAAGTTATCGTGTTTTTATCTACAATTAAACCTTCTATTGATTCGGTTTTACCTTCATTGAAAGCTTTTGCTCCTAATAAATATTTACCTAAAACAAATGTAAATGCTGTTCCTGGAGTACCAACCTCACCATTTGAACACATGTACTCTATTGATTTTTGAATATCAGATGTCTTTAATGTTCTATCTCTTTCTGATCTAAAAACTTTATGCGGATGAAACTTAACATCTTTTCGAATCGTAAACTTATAAGTCAATCCATCTGAACTGACTTCCCAATCGGTTGCTAACTGAGGTTTTACTGATAAATCTTTTGGGTCAAGTGAAACCAAGCCTTCCATCACTTGGCTTAATACGTTTGCTGAATATACATCACTTACATCCCTCGAAATATATGTAAACGGCTCGTTATCAACAGAAAGAGTTAATTTTCCGCCTGCATTTTCAAATTGTTTGACATTTTTTGTATTACAAGCTGTAAATGTTAAAGCAACAAGAAATAAAGAAAATAAAAATCTCATAAATTATCAGTTTAAATTTTTTAGAATGGATAAATACCAAATTATAATTTAAAGTTTGCTAAATATACGATGAAAATTAAAAAGTGTTTCTTTTATTGAGTTTTTTTAATCTAAATCTTTCATCAAAATTCTTGCTGTCTCTTTTGATTTTTGTTCAATAATAACTTCTTTTTGATTTAATACCCTTTCTAATGTTGGTTGATCATAATGTCTAATCGTTACCATCTCTAGATTTTCTTGAAATGAAACTGCATAGGTAGACTTAAACTTCGCCAATAAGTTGTCTAAGTCGATTTTGTCTCGATCTAATACAACTGAAAAACTTAGTGCTGAGTTCTGCATCAAATTAATTTTAGCATTTAATTCCGCTAATTTTTTAAAAATATCACTCAAATTTTCTTCAACAATGAATGAAAAATCTTTTGGTGTTAGTGATAAATACAATTGATTCATTTTGAAAATGAAAGAAGGAGTTTTATTGTCAAATTCTGTTAATTCTTGAACCACTGTCCCGTTTGAACCTGGATCAATAAATGACTTTACATATAAAGGAATCCCTTTATTTTGAAGGGGTTTAATTGTTTTTGGATGAATTACAGTAGCTCCATAATAAGCTAACTCAATTGCTTCTTTGAAAGAGATTTTATCTAATTTAACTGTATTGTCAAACCATTTAGGATCAGCATTTAACATCCCTGGTACATCTTTCCAAATCGTTACATTATCAGCATTAAGGCAATAAGCAAAAATACCAGCAGTGTAATCAGACCCTTCACGACCTAAAGTAGTTGTAAAGCCCTCAGAGGTATGCCCAATAAAACCTTGTGTAATAATTACATTTTTAGTTTCTAATTGTTTTCCGATAGATTGATTTATTAAGTTATTTGTTGTATCCCAATCTACTAGTCCTTCACGATACGTATTATCCGTTCGGATTAATTTACGTGCATCTGCCCAATCAACGCTATTCCCTTTATTTTCAAGAAAAGCTGCTATAATCATAGTTGAAAGTACTTCCCCTAAAGAAACTATTTGATCATATTCAAAATTAAAATTGAAAGATAAGGGAGAATCTATTTTTTTTGATAGCTTGTTGAATGTGGTATCAATCACTTGATAGATGTAATGGTTTTCACCTTGAATTAATTCTTGAATTATTTCAAGGTGAAACTTTTTACGTTCGTTTACTAGAGTTTCAAATGTAGATTTGTCTTTCTTCCACAGTGCTGATAAAATTTCTTCCATCGCATTAGTTGTTTTGCCCATTGCGGAAATCACAACAACAATCTTTTCACCTTCAAATAAAGTTAAAATACGCTCTACATTTCTAACTGCAGATGCATCTTTAACAGAAGCCCCACCAAATTTAAATACCCTCATTTTATATTTGTATATGGTACAAAAATAAGTGAAATCTACAACATTTAAATCCAATAAATAAATTCATTATCTTTTATTTTTTTCGAGCCTTAATGCTTATTTTTGTATTTAAAATTGAACAAAATGTTTAGGACGCATACTTGTGGCGAATTACGCCTTTCAAATATTAATGATACTGTAACTTTAGCTGGTTGGATTCAAAAAATCAGAAACCTTGGCGGAATGACTTTTATTGATTTAAGAGATCGATATGGTATCACTCAATTGGCTTTTAACACGGAAGAAAACGAAGCGTTAGCTGAAAAAGCAGCTAATTTAGGACGTGAATTCGTTTTGCAAATTACAGGTAAAGTAATCGAAAGATCTTCAAAAAACAAAAATATCCCAACAGGTGAAATTGAAATTGCTGTAACAGAAATTCATATTTTAAATGCAGCAAAGACGCCTCCTTTTACGATTGAAGACAACACTGATGGTGGTGAAGAGTTAAGAGCTCAATACAGATACTTGGATTTGAGAAGGAATCCGGTTCAAGAAAAATTACGTTTAAGAAATAAAGTTTCATTTGAAACTAGAAAATACTTAGATGGGCTTAATTTCATGGATGTTGAAACTCCTTATTTAATTAAGTCTACACCTGAAGGAGCGAGAGACTTTGTTGTTCCTTCAAGAATGAATGAAGGAGAGTTCTATGCATTACCTCAATCTCCTCAAACATTTAAACAATTGTTGATGGTTTCAGGTTTTGACCGTTATTATCAGATAGTAAAGTGTTTTAGAGATGAAGATTTAAGAGCAGATAGACAACCTGAATTTACACAGGTTGATTGTGAAATGGCTTTTGTAGAACAAGAAGATGTTTTACAAACCTTTGAAGGTATGATTAAACATTTATTCAAAACAATCAAGGGAATTGAATTTGAAGGTGCTTTTCCTCGCATGAGTTATGCTGAAGCAATAGGAAAATATGGTTCTGACAAACCAGATATTCGTTTCGGTATGGAATTCGTAGACTTAACAGCTATCGCTCAAGGTAAAGGTTTTCAAGTTTTTGATGACGCTGAAGCAATTTTAGCCATCAATGCGGAACAATGTTCTGTTTACACAAGAAAGCAATTGGATAAATTAACGAATTGGGTTAAACGCCCACAGATTGGAGCGAAAGGTTTAATTTATGTTCGTTGTAATGAAGATGGAACGTTCAAAAGTTCTGTAGATAAATTCTTCAACGAAGAAGAACTAGCAAAATGGGCAAAAGCTGCTAATGCTCAGCCAGGAGATTTACTATTGGTGTTAAGTGGTGGGCTTGATACTGTTCGTAAACAAATGAACGAGCTTCGATTACATATGGGGAATGAATTAGGGTTAAGAAACCCGAATGTATTCAAGCCTTTGTGGGTATTAGATTTCCCTTTACTAGAATGGGACGAAGAAAGCAACAGGTATCATGCAATGCATCACCCATTTACATCTCCAAAACCTGAAGATGTTCATCTAATTGATAAAGAACCTGGTAAAGTTAGGGCAAATGCATACGATTTAGCGATGAATGGTGTTGAATTAGGTGGTGGTTCTATTCGAATACACGATAGAAGTTTACAAGCAAAAATGTTTGATTTGCTTGGGTTTACACCTGAAGAGGCACAAGCACAATTTGGATTCTTAATGAATGCTTTTGAATACGGTGCACCACCTCATGGTGGTCTAGCATTTGGTTTAGATCGTTTAGTAGCGACAATGGGAGGGTCTGAATCAATAAGAGATTACATTGCATTCCCTAAAAACAATAGTGGAAGAGATGTTATGATTGATGCTCCTGCACCTTTAAATGACATACAATTAGAAGAATTAGGAATTACAACAACTGTTCATTCATAATATGATGAGTGGCATCGATATATTAGGCTATATTGCTTCACTTCTCGTTTTATCTTCATTTTTAATGAAAGATATCAAGAAGTTACGCTTAGTTAATATTGTTGGTTGTGCTGCTTTTATAGTTTATGCTGCGCAAATTGAAAATGGTTTACCAGTTATTGTAACAAACACAGCAATAGTAATTATAAATACAGTTTATTTATATAAGAAGAAGTAGAGCGAAATAGAGAGAGAGAATAAATAAATAGATTGAAAATGAATTATATTAAACAACTTACAGCAGATATTCAAGATGAACGTCAACAATTAGTTAATCACCCACTGTATTCAAAAATTAATACCGTTGAGGATCTAAAAAAATTCATGGAAACCCATGTTTTTGCCGTTTGGGATTTTATGTCATTATTAAAAGGTTTACAAATCGGTTTAACTTGTACAACAACACCTTGGATTCCTACTAAACATACCAAAACACGAAAATTAATAAATGAAATCGTTTTTGGGGAAGAAAGTGATGTAGATGAAAATGGTGAGCCTATGAGTCACTTTGAGATGTATATTGCCTCAATGAAAGAGATTGGTGCAAGTACGACTCAAATTGAAAAATTTATTAATCAAATTAAACAAGGTAAAGCCATCAATGAAGCATTTGATATGATCAGTCTTAGTAGTGCTGTAAAAGATTTTGTCAACTTCACGTTTGAACAAGTTAATTCAGGTAAACTTCATGTTATTGCTGCTGTTTTTACATTTGGAAGGGAAGATTTAATCCCTGATATGTTTATTGAAATCGTAAAAAACATTAGTCAGAATAATAATTTAGCATGCAACAAGTTAATTTATTATTTAGAGCGTCACATTGAAGTCGATGGAGGGGAACACGGACCGATGTCTTTATCTATGATTAATGAATTGTGTGGTACAGATCAAGAAAAATGGAAAGAAGCAACAATTGCTAGCAAAAAAGCTTTGGAACATCGAATTAAATTCTGGAATTCACTGTTGTGATATTACAATTTATTTCTTCTCCCAGTTTTGTCCAAAATTAACTCCAAAAACTACGTCTGCTTCAATGAAACAAAATTGTTGTTTTGCTCTGTCAGCTTTGAATTGAGTTGTTCTAACATCTGGCATATTGATGTAGCCTCCTTTAACTTCTGACATTATGTAAAAACGATTGTTAAACTCAACTTTTAAACCTGCCACAATACCTGCCCCAAATCCAGCAATATGAAAAGCATCATGACGTTTATTGTTCATCAAAGTACAATTCGTTTTGGGCATTAACATACCTGCACCACCACCTAAAACAGAATTCAAAGTCATTTTTTTATAACCCATTAATTGGTCATTTCTTCTCAATTCAAAATTCAAATAGTTTAGTCCATCTGTATGCTCATACAATAAAAAATCTGGTTTAATTTGAAAATCTGCATTATCATAGGTTTCATCATAAGCGGTTCCTGAATTTGCAATATCCCCTGAAATGGTTGTTGTTTGATTCACTCGCATTACATATTTCATGTGATCAACTCCAAATGAAACATCATACTTTTCATCAATAAAATATCCTATTCGCATATTATATTGTGGAATCGTAACCTTATTTGGGTTAAAGTAAATAGCTGGGTCAAATCTACTTTGTCTATCATCTGCAACTACATTGTATAAAGTAAAATTATAGTCTTCACCAGTAAATGTGATATCCGATTTCGTATAAGCTCCCCTGTTCCATCCCCAATAAAAATACATAGAACCTTTCTTTAATGTCTTTCCTGTTTTCTCTTGTGAAAAAGTTGTAAATGATAGAATTGAAATTATAAGTGTGACAATAATATTCATAAGTATGTATTTTTGAGAAAGCCAAAGATAAGAGTAATTATGAATTAAACTCATCTCTGAATTTAGTTCGTTTTTCGAGGTTTCGAAATTGAACAATCCTCACAAGAAGACTCTTTAGCGAAGAACTTCTTATAAAATTTATAACCTAAATAACTTAAGGCTGAAACGATTATTATGATTACTAAAACTGCTTGCATTTAACTGAAAATAGTGAAAATAGTGAATGATGCTAAATAGGCTAAAACACCCATGAATACAATTTGAACAAAGGGCCACTTCCAACTTTTTGTTTCTCTTTTGACAACAGCAAGTGTTGCCATACATTGCATGGCATAAACATAAAAAACCATTAACGAAAGTCCTGTTGCTAGAGAATAAACTTTGGTACCATCTGGTCGTTTTTCATTTTTCAAACGTTCCATTAAACCTTTGTTTTCCCCTCCATCATCTTCAACTGAATAAATGGTAGCTAAGGAACCCACAAAAACCTCTCTAGCTGCAAAAGAAGTGATTAATGAAATTCCTATTTTCCAGTCGTAACCTAATGGTGCGATTACAGGTTCTATGCCTTTCCCCATAATCCCAATATATGAATTTAAGAGTTTAGCAGACGCAATTTTTTGTGCCTGTTCTTCTTCCGATAATTGATTGAAATTTGTTTCTATTTTCAAATCTTTAATCGCTTTTTCTCTTCTCTCAGAAGGTCCGTATGATGCCAAAAACCACAATAAAATCGAGATAGCTAAAATAATTTTACCCGCTTCTAATACAAATGTTTTTACTTTCTCATATATGTGTAAACTAACATTCTTAAGACGAGGAAGTTTATAATTAGGCATTTCTAAAAGCAAAAAACTCTTATGTTTTGTCTTTATGATAAAATGCATGATGGTTGCTACTAAAATGGCTGATAAAAAACCCAAAAAATATAAGCCAAATAAAACTAACCCTTGAAGATTTATAATTCCTAGAACTCTTTTACTGGGAATTACTAATGCTATCAATAAAGTATATACAGGAATTCTTGCACTACAACTCATTAATGGTGCTACCATGATGGTAATTATTCGTTCTTTCCAACTACTTATTGTTCGAGCAGACATGACGCCAGGAATAGCACAAGCAACGCTAGAAATCAAAGGCACAACACTCTTTCCATTTAATCCCAAAGGTCGCATGATACGATCCATTATAAAAACTACTCTTGCCAAATAACCACTTTCCTCTAAAATTGAAATAAACATGAATAGCAAAGCTATTTGAGGAACAAATACAACAACTCCTCCTATCCCAGGAACTATTCCATTACATAATAAATCTGTAAACATTCCTGCAGGTAAGTGTTCTGATAAAAATTGAGCAGCTAAGCCCATATTTTCATCAATCCAATTCATTGGATATGCAGCAAAAACATAAATGAATTGAAATAATAAAAATAAAATTGTAGTAAAAATGACATAGCCTAAAATAGGGTGTACTATCCATTTATCGATTTTATTACTTTTTGATTCTTTATCTAAATCTACTTTGATTTGTAGTGAATCTAATAGCTTTTTAATCTTAATATATCTAGTTTTAGCTTCTGTAGTTTGATTTTCTAAATCATCAATTGCAGCAATCTTGAAATCAGAAATGAAACTCTTTTGTTGTTTAGAATTATTGTTGAATTGATGAACTTCTTCTTTTATTCTATTCATTCCAAGCCCAACTCTAGCATTGGTCTCTACTACAGAAACTCCTGGGAATGCTTCATTAATTTTTTTTACATCAATTTTAATTCCTCTTTTGAATGCTTGATCAGACATATTTAGTACTAAAATAGTCGGTATCTTCAGGTCATAAATTTGAGTAAAAAGTAAAAGATTTCGTTCTAAATTTGAAGCATCAACTACAACGATTGCTAAATCAGGATAATCTTTATTTGTTTGATCTGATAGAACATTATATACTACCTGTTCATCTTTAGTTCTTGGATATATACTGTAAGTTCCCGGAAAATCAATTAATTCGTGTTTTGTTTCTTTAACAGAAAAATATCCTGTTTTCTTATCAACAGTTACTCCCGGAAAGTTACCCACGTGTTGTTTTAGTCCTGTTAAAGAATTAAAAACGGTACTTTTACCTGTGTTTGGATTTCCGAGTAAAGCTATTTTCATCAATATGCTACTTTCTTTGAAGTGCTAATTTAAAAAGAATTTAAATTGGAATAAAACTAAGGTTAGATGACTTCAATTAATTTGGCCTCATCCAATCTTAATGAAAGGACATAGCCTCCTAAGTCAACTGCAATAGGATCACCAAGTGGTGCTCTAAATAAAACTTTCAATTGCTTTCCTTGATTAATACCCATTTCAGATAATTTAGGGCGAATGACTGAGTCTTCAACTTTATTAACAGTCACTATATTTCCGGATTTAACAGCTGAAAGTAATTTCATGTTATTCTAATTTTAATACAAAAATAACTTATCGATTGAAATTATTTAATAACTATTTTAAGGTATTTTGTTATTAATCCTTAAAAAAGGATGGATTAAGTGAATCCATCCTTTCAATATGACATCTAAAATTAACTAGAACCTTGCAGATATACCTGCATTTAGTAATCCACCTTGACCTAATCCCATTCCTACATTTAGACCTAAATTATCTGTAAAATAATACCTCATTCCAAGACCTAATCTTGATGCAACGGGAAATGCACTTTTATAAGTTGGGCTTTCATATCCAGCATAATCAGATTTTGCACTAAATGTTCTATTTCCATAACCTAGACCAAAAGTAAAATAAGAATCAAACCTGTCTCTAACTACAAAGTGATAATTGAAAGTTGGCATAATTCCTAATTTAGCCGTTTGAATTGACGCATCATAAATTTCGTTCGTTGAAAAATCTGTTTCTGTATAAGAAATCATAGAAGAACTATAAGCTATATCTATCCCAAAACCGACTTTTTTACTGATTAAGAATTCACCTTTAACACCTATTGGTCCCACTCCGGAATAATTACTATTTGATGCGTTACTTTCTACTAAAGCTTTAAAAACTGCATTATAAAGACTTCCATACCCATAATAAGCATCTAAAATTAACCTTCTTTCTTGAGCCTTAACATTACTTGTAATAGCAATAGTTAACATAATTGTAACTGGCAGAATAATTTTTTTTACTCTTTTCATAATAATTTAATAATTTTTTTTGACCTACTCTTTTTCTGGTTTTTCGGCTTCCCCCGTTTTAATTTTGATACAACTTCAAGCATCATTTATCTGTTAATGGACGAAACAAAAAAAGGTAACCCTCTTTAATAAACTTTTTTATTTTTTCAATTCGGAATGTTTATAAACAAATGAAATTGACTAAAAATGAGAGCTCTAATCAATTAATTTAGCATATAAGGTTATCAATCTAATAGAAATCAATATGAAATTAAGCTTAAATATATTAGTTATACTCCTTGGAATTAATGTATTAGCTCAAAAAAAGAGCATTGATCATCAAGCATATAATTCATGGAAAAAATTAAGTCATCAAGAAATTTCAAGTAATGGTAAATTCATTTCTTATGAAATTAAACCTTATAGAGGTAACGGTTATTTATATTTATACGATGTTGAGTCGGATAAATTAGATTCTGTTTCAAGAGGTTATAAAGCGTCGTTTTCGAAAAATAATAAACTATTTGTTTATCAAATTAAAGCTGACTTTGATACGCTAAGAAATTGTGAGCTAAATAAAGTCAAAAAAGAAAATTGGCCTACAGATACTTTGGTAATCCATTTATTAGCATCTGATTCTGTAATCAAAATACCAACTGTTAAAAGCTATAAACTTGCTAAAAATTCAGATTGGGTTCATTACATGCTTACAACCAATGAAAAAAATGAACCTTTAAAGAAAACTGATACAATAAAAGTTGATACAATTCAGGTTGAGCCAACCCAGAAAAATTATTGGCAAAAAATAACTTCAAAATTTTATAAGAAAGAATGTATTACCGCATTAATACCAAGTAAAGAGAAAAAGAAAAAACCTGAAACGGATGGTAAAATCTATATTGCTTTCAATCCTTTTAAGAATAAATCTTTAGAGTATGCTAATATTATAACCTATGATTTATCTGAAAATGGCAAGTACGTCTCTTTGGTTGAACACCAAAAAAATGAACAAAAAATTGATGAGTACACTTTAAAAGTTTTGAATCCAAACAATAAAAACATTAAGTATGAATCAAAACCTAAAACTCAAATTAGTAAACCTAAATTTAATAATCACGAATCTCAATTAGTTTACATCAGCTCAAATGACACAACTAAATTAAAAGATTTTGAATTGAATTTAATAACCCTTAAAACAGGTAAAAATCAGAAAATAATTGATACCAATTCACTATTTATACCTGAAGGAAAACATATTTCACAATACTTCACTCCTCTTTTTACTGAAGATGATTCACACTTGTTTTTTGGGGTAAGATCAAGAGAAAATAAGTACGAAAAAGATTCTCTACTAGCAAGTGAAAAAGCAGTTGTAGATATTTGGCATTTTGAAGATTCACGCTTACAAAGTCAGCAACTTGTTAATTTAAAAAGTGATTTAAGGAAATCAACTATTTTTAGCTATGATATTGAAGAAAAATCGGGTGTACAAATTTCTTCTGATTCTTTGGGTATAGCTATTCCTGAGAAACTCAAAACGAATTATGTTTTTGCTTACAACACAAAACCTTATGAAGCAACATATCAATGGGATTCGCCTTGGAGAGAAGATCATTATCGCATTGATATAAAAACTGGAAAATCTGAATTACTTCGTAATGCAGTTGGTTTTGGTGGTAAATTATCTCCCTCTGGAAAATTTTATACTTATTTTGACGGGATTCATCAAGAACATAAATTAATTAATAATGAGACTAAAAAAGAAATCTGTATCTCATGTGATCGTAAAGATGTAACTTGGGTTAAGGATAATAATGGAACTCCTCAATTGGCAGCTCCATATCGCGTTATTGGTTGGTTGAAAGGAGAAGAAACTGTATTACTTAAATCTGAGTATGATTTATGGAAATATGAAATTTCTACTAAGGAGCTAACGTCAATATCAAACGAACAAGGATTCAAGGCTAAGGAAAAAATAAACTTATTTAATTTTCAACGTGATAGCTTATACATTGACTTAAATGAAATTATTTTAATCGGTGTAAATGATACAACAGGGAATCACACAATTTACAAATTAGACACAAATGAATTAGATACTTTACAAGCTACTAATCATGAGATTGTTTCAATAAATAAAGCTATACATTCAGATGAAATAATTATTCGTAAATCATCTCTAAATGAATATCCAGAACTTTTATTGACGGATAAATCATTTAAAACAGCTAAACAAATATCACATACAAATCCTCAGCAAAATGAATATAATTGGGCAACTGTTGAAAAAATTAGTTGGGTCAGTTACAATGGTGATGAGCTAGATGGGCTAGTCTACAAGCCAGTAGATTTTGAGCTTGGGAGAGAATACCCTATGTTAGTTTACTATTATGAAATCAGCAGTGATCGCATTCATTATTACTATTCACCAAAACCAACAGCTTCAATTATCTACCCAACAGAATATGCTTCAGCAGGTTATGTTGTTTTTATGCCCGATATTAAATACGTAGAAGGATATCCTGCTCAATCAGCCTACGACTGCATCATGAGTGGTGTAGATAAAGTATTGAAACTGTATCCAAATATTGATTCAAAACGAATGGGATTGCAAGGTCAAAGTTGGGGTGGCTACCAAACAGCACAATTGATTACAATGACCGATCGATTTGCTGCTGCAATGGCAGGTGCTCCCGTTTCAAATATGTTCTCTGCTTATGGTGGAATAAGATGGGGTTCAGGACTTAATCGACAGTTCCAATATGAAAAACAGCAAAGTAGAATTGGAAAAACAATCTGGGAAGCCCCTGAATTGTATGTTGAAAATTCACCTTTATTCCATTTACCAAAAGTACAAACTCCTCTATTAATTATGGCAAATGATAATGATGGTGCAGTTCCTTGGTATCAAGGAATCGAATTGTTTACCGGAATGAAACGTTTAAGTAAACCTTGTTGGATGTTAAACTACAATGGCGATAAACATAACTTAATGAAAGCTGCAAATCGTATGGATTTAAGTATTAGAATGCGCCAATTTTTTGATTATTATTTACAAGGTAAAGCAGCTCCTAAATGGTTGATTGAAGGGATCCCAGCTGTAGACAAAGGGAAAGATTATGGTTTTGAACTTGTAGAATAAATTCAATTATGAGAAAAATGAGAAATTTTATTGCAATTGGTATTGCTTTGACATTCATAGCAGCTTCGTGTACTGTTCAAAAAAGAGTACATAATAATGGTTACCATGTAGCATGGAACATCAAACATAAATTTGGAAAACAACAAGAAGTTAGTACAGGTTTAAACTCAAATGAGTCAATAGCTAAAGCAACACAGAAACAAACTAACAAAATTAAACTTGTGGAATCTAATTCTGCAATAAAAAATGTAAAGGAGCAAGTAAAACAGCCAACTACCTCATCATCCAAAGTTTTAAATGAGACAAAATCAAATCAATCATTACTAAATACCTATTCTTCAGCCTTAACAGAAAAAGAAAATGATTTTGAAACTAAAATCAATACGAGTAAGCTAGTTAAAAAGATTGCATCAAACAAGAACATTGGTAAGCAAATTCAAAAAACACAAAAGAAATCAGATTTCGGTGATATCATTTTAAATTTGATCTACATCATTTTATTAATCATTTTGATCGTTGTTTTGTTATCACTAATTGGTGGTTTGCTGGGTTCATTATTGTCTTTATTGTTCTTGATTTTGATTGTTGTATTTATCTTGAAATTATTAGGGATTATCTAAAAATAAAAAAGGTCGCAAATAAATTTGCGACCTTTAATTTTATGATTAAGAATTAATTAAAATCTAGCTGAAATACCTCCATTTAATAATCCTCCTTGTCCTAATCCCATTCCAAAATTAAGACCTATGTTTTGTGTAAAGTAATATCTCATACCAAAACCTATTCTTGATGCAACTGATATTGGTGCCGAGTATTCTGGGCTAACATATCCTGCATAATCAGATTCAGCTGTAAACGTTCTGTTTCCATAACCTATACCAAAGATAAAATAAGCATCAAAAGTTTCATTGTTTACAAAATGAAAGTTGAAAGTTGGCATGATACCTAACTTTGCAGTTTTCAATGTAGCGTCATATGTCTCCTCAATTAAATTTAAATTCTCATCAAAATAAGAATTAGTTTCACTGTATGTAATTGCAGAAGAATTATATGCAATATCTAATCCAAATCCAACCTTATCACTAATCATGAACTCACCTCTAACACCTAATGGTCCCAAACCTGTAAACTCACTATTCAATACATCACCACTAACTAATGCTTTGAATACTGCATTGTAAAAACTTCCATAACCATAATAACCATCAACGATTACAGATCCTTTACCTTGTGCTTTAACATTTGCAGTTAAAGCTGTTACAGCAAAAAACATTGCTGTTAGAAATACTTTTTTCATATTTGTTGTTTTAAAATTTATTGCAAGATAGTAAAAAATATATCGCTTGACAATTTTGTTTAATTACCAATTATTATTGCCTCTACTCAGTGATGAATGTTTCTTTATCCATTTGGGTAAAATCATCACCCCAATAAATAAATACGGAAAGTAACTTATCAATCTCCAAATGATTGCCAATCCTGCTAATAAAAGGGCTGAACTTGATAAATCAACCAATAATTCACTGAAAGCATATTCAGCAATTCCACTTGCACCTGGTGTAGGACTAACTAATAAAAACAACCACATGACTAATTGTTTCGCTAGAATAAAAATATGCTTGGTTAATGAAATAGGAAGGAATGCAGCTATAATACAATTGACTACAAAGTAACGGGATAACCAACTTCCACAAGTGGCTATAAATGATTTTACCCAAAATCCTTTTCGCTCATGTTTCAATTCAGTAGAAGCTTGTTCAATTGATTTAGCTGTATTCAATGCCTTAACTTTCCGTTTTCTTAATATGGGTAATGAGAAGATAAGGTTAACTATTTTCAAAACTATTTTTGGTTGGAAAAAAAGCGCTGTAAAAATTAAAATACATATCAATAACATGACACTGTAACCTGTCCAAAAAGCAACATGTAAACTCGATTCTCCAACTGATTTTGTGGGAAATAATAAATCAAATTGTAAGAAAATTAATAGAAATGGTAACAATAAAATGTAAAATAAATTATCTAAAAATGCAGTGATTACAACAATTGCTGTTGCCCTTCCGATTTCAATTTTTTCCTTGTTTAAAATAAACATTGCAACTGCCGAACCACCAACTATTCCTGGCGTTAAAGCTGAAGCAAATTCCCACAATAAAATGGTAATCATACTTCTATACCACGATAATTGGCTTTTGGTCAGAATACGAATACGAATCATATAAAATAAATCGCGACCAACCATCATAAAAACCGCCAAACATAACCAGAAAAAAGTGTTTTCTGTCCAGTCAATCGATTGAATAACATGTGCTAAATCGTCTTTAATGTAATCGCCTTTTCGAGATTGTGCAGGTACAAATTCATGTACATTTGTTAAATCTGGGGTGGCTGTTGTTCCTATCCAATGATATTTACCCGTTCCCTTTTCAACAGGAATAAAACGGGTTTGATTTAACGTTCTTAAAAGAAAAAAAACAGCAATACCTACTCCAAAAAGCGTTATCAGAAAAATCTTCCATGCGTTAAAAAAAGACTTTTCTTGCTTCATTTTTATTGACGTTTTAATTCAATATCAATATCCCAATTTGCTCGAACATTAGTTGGTGTAAGGAAAGTATGAATAGTCTCAGGTTGAATACCCTCTATATAATAACCTGTATCCCACATCTTATTTTTATTCTCATCTAGAATGACTCTAAACGTATAATTTCCGGGAATGAGTTCTGTTATTGATATCTTATTTTCATTGAAAACAGTAAATTCTTTTACCAATTTTGAATCTTTTAAGACTTCAATAATGATGTGTTGATCTTGGTAAGAACTAACATCCAAATTAATTATCCCTAGTTCTTTCGGATTCATGAAAGTAAAATCAAAACTTAGCGAATCATTCAATTGATTTGATGCTATTTCGATCGCTCCTTTCTTGAAAGTAAACTGAATCTTTTTAGGTCTTTCTTCATCAAGTATTAAACGAAACGAATGTGTTTTTAGTTCCAACTTAAAGTCAACAGTTGTACTATCTTCCTTATTTAAAATCGCAATTTTTGATGTGTCTAATCGAGTAATATTGTCTGTTGTAAAGAATTGAATGGTATCTGAAGGAAAAATCGTATTTGATTGATTAAAGATTTCAATACTAAATGGTTTTTGCTTTGCCCTAGGTAAAATACGAATAGAAGTTGTATCTGTGAAATCTTCTGATTGCACTATTAACTCCATCGAAGCCGTATCTTGAACAGGATAAATAAATTCGATTGAATCTGTTGTAATGTAATTGACTAAAGTATCTATATTCACTCCGTTAGCAAATAAATGTTTGTTCTGCAGAGAAACTGTTGCACCAACTGCAAAATAAGCTGGCGCTTTGTATGTCAATTGGTTAAGTTTAGGTCGTTTTGGATTTGTAAATAATCTCAAAGGCAAACTATCATGAACGATGCCTAAGGAATCGTTTTCATTCCATGATAATGTAATTTTATCCTTTTTAAATGCAATTCTTTCATTGGGCTGATACAATAAATCTTTATTCTGATCTTGAATTGCTAAAACAGCATACTCACCTGCTTTCAAATTTTTAAAATGAGCAATACCATTTGTGTTTGTTTGCACAAAATAAGTTGGTAAGATTGAATCTGTTTCACCAATGTATAATCCTACCAAACATTTCCCAACAGGTTTATTTGAAAAAGCATCAATGACTTTTACTTCGTAGCTCAATGAATCAATATCATTCCCAGTAGAAAAGACCATCGACATCAATGAATCGTTGTTTTCAGTAATATCTGCAACTGTTTCATTCAAATAAATTGTGTAAGTTGTATTTGTTTGAAGTGTATCTTCCCAAGTTAAGTGTAACGTTTTTTTCTCCAGTTTTGCCTCAATCTTAGCATGCGGCGGAACCATGACTATCGTTTCTTTGGGGTTGTTTAATTTAACAAATTCATCAAAAGGAATTAATACTTCATTGGCACTGAAATTTGTAGTTCCATTTTGTGGATTCATTCGTTTTTTGATAGGTTTTGGTGCAACTTTATCTCTTTCACCTCCAGTTAAAGGTTGAACTTGAGCACAGGCAAACAAGAATGTTATTCCTAAAATAATGCTGATAATTGCGCGCATAATTTTTCTAAATATTGTTGGTCTATTTGATCAAAATCATCAATTTCATCGCTATCTATGTCTAAGATTGTAACAACTTGATTGCCTTTTAAAATTGGAATGACTATTTCACTTTTAGAAAATGAGCTACAAGCAATATGTCCTTTAAATTCATCAACATTAGGCACAATGATACTTTCAGATTTTAACCAAGATGTTCCACAAACACCTCTCCCCTTTTGAATTCGAGTGCAGGCAATGTCTCCTTGAAAAGGTCCTAGTACCAATTCATTTCCATCAACTATATAAAATCCTACCCAGAAAAAAGAGAATGTTTGTCTTAAAGCTGCAGCAACATTTGCCAAATTAGCGATTAGATTAGCTTCGCCAAATGTCAACGCATCAATCTGCGTAAGTAGAAGTGAATATTTCTCTTCTTTAGTTGTATTTGATATTTTTAATTCTTGTGTCATTTTTACCAACGTGGACAGTCTTGACAACCATTTTTAGATCTTTTGAAAAACAGTAAGCCTATTCCTGCATCTATTTGAGCATAAGCCATTAACTGTCTAACTAAGGCGTTTGAATCAGTTCTTTTTGCTTTTGCCCTAACCTGGTGCAAAATACCGATATTAGAGTTGATGTAAAAATACATTTTACGAAAGAACTCAACTCGCATACCAGCTGTTGCTAATAAACTATATCCTGAAAGTGAATTTACATTGAGAAACCGCTCTTGATTGTATACAAAATTTAAAGATGATTGAATTAATCCAAAACCAGCACCGTAATAACTGTTAACGATAAATTGTCTAGCTCTACCTTTTCTAAATAATTCATTTGTTCTAGTGATATCAACATGCATTAAATTAATCCCACCAGTATAACTGTAATCAAAATAGTCAGGGTCTGGAAATATTGGCACTAAATTCCAAACACCATGATAATAGGATTGATCTTGATTGAAATAGATATAATTATCAGAGGTGAATGTTGTTTGTCCAGTCAATTTCGTGAATCCTTTATCGCGGATTTGATACTCCATGTGATCAAAACTGAATGTTATTGATATGTTGTCCAAATAATAGTATCCAAGTTTTAAATTAAATTGATTTCCGTAGTATTGATTGGGAGAATCCTTTCCATATACACTAGTCAAATCAAAATTATAACCTATACCTTCAAAATGAGCTTTACTTCTTGTATAACCTGCACGGTTCAAACCATATGATAGAAAAATTGCACCAGCATCTGACGACACTCTATGTTTTCTACCTTTATATTGGGCATTACTAGAAAATACCAAAAACAAACAAAAAAAACTAAGTACAAACTTCATATTAAGACATTTTCAAAAAGGCCACTTCTTTATCCGTCAAATGTCGGAAGTGTCCTCTCGGTAAATCTTTCTTCGTTAATCCTGCAAAAAGAACACGATCTAACTTAACTACTTCATAGCCCATAGATTCAAACATTCTTCTTACGATTCTATTTTTTCCTGAATGTAATTCAACACCCACTTCTCTTGTGTTTTCTTTTACATATTCAGCTTTATCAAATTTAGTAATTCCATCTGATAATTCAATTCCCTGAATCATTCGTTTCAAATCGTTTCTATCAACAGGTTTATTCAATTCAACATGATAGATTTTACCACATTTATAACGTGGATGAGTTAACTTTTTTGCCATATCACCATCATTGGTGAATAACAACAACCCTGTAGTTTCACGATCTAACCTACCAACAGGATAAACTCGTTCTTTACAGGCTTTAACAACTAGGCTCATCACTGTTTTTCTTCCCCAAGGGTCATCCATTGTTGTAATAAAATCCTTTGGTTTGTTCAATAAAACATAACGTTTTTTCTCAGCAGAAATTGTTTCACCATCGTAGGTAACCTTATCTCCAGGTTTAACTTTGTAACCCATTTCCAAAACAACTTTTCCATTCACTGAAACAACCCCTGTTTGGATTAACACATCTGCTTCACGTCTAGAACAGATTCCTGCATTTGATAAAAACTTGTTTAATCGAATATCATCACGATTCATAATGGGCATCGGTTCACCTTTTTTAGACTTGTTTTTGTTCTCTAAAAAAGCCGGTTTATTTGCTCCTGATTTATTCTCCGTTTTGTTTGCTCTATTAAAATCGTCTTTATACTTTAAATCAGCACCTTTAAATGATTTCCCTGAAGACTTCCCTGAAGTTTTTTTATTGAAGGGTGATTTACTTTTCGTTGATTTTGAATTGTTATTTTTTCTTGTGTTCATCTCGAGCATAAATTAATTGTACAAAGATAGGTAAAAACGTCTGATTTCTGATTAAATAATAATCGGACTCAGTTAGTCACGCAGAAAATGCGTCTTCAATGTGTTTAATTTCTGTCCGAAATGAATTGTGAACAATTGAAATAATATCGAATTGGGTATCCATTGTAATTCCTTTTTCTTTGATATAAAAATCTGCTACTTGAATGATCGCCTTTTGTTTTGCTCGCGTTACAGCACGCCACGGTTCACCTATTTCAGATGTTTGACGAGTTTTCACCTCTATAACAACTAATTTATTTTGAAAGGATGTTACAATGTCAATTTCATTCTTCCTGAATTTATAATTTCGATGTAAAATGGAATAACCTTTACTAATCAAATGCGCAACCGCATAATTTTCGCCTAAAATTCCTAATTCTTGTCGAGTCATATTTAAGTGGTTTTGATTGAAGATAAGAAATAAAATTGATTTTTTTGATGTTTTAAACTCAAGTTAATCACCAATCTTTTTAATCAATTTATAGTTTAAAAGTTATTCCTTTCACTTTACTTAATCCTTTCCATCTGTTAATTAAACATTTATCTTACTAATCATTTGTCTTAAAATCTTGTCTGTCATCTCATTTTAAGAACGAAGTAATCTAATATTTCACTCCAATATTTCTCTTACAATTTCTAATGTTTTCAAATCTTTAAACTGAGGTATATGCATTTGATAATATTGCAGCATAACAGACAATAAGTCTTTTCTTAATGCCCCATTTAAATAGCATTCACCGGTTGTTAACTGTTGATGAATTGCTTCAACAATTGGACCTTGAATTAAAACATCTCCTGTGTTTGAAAGGTTTCCAATCACACCTTCATTCAGGTTAAAATAACGTCCATTTTCAACTTCAATGTGAGGCTGAATACCTAATTGTTCTGCAAAATCAATTAAAAATTGAACCGGAAAATTTGAGATATTTGTTGCTGATTCTAGCGATAAAATGACCTCTTCCAAAAATCGAAAAATAGTTGTCTCCTTCTCTTCAGTGCGCAAACAATTTTGGATGATTTCTGCTAGAAAAAAAACAATGCTTGACTTAAATGGATTAGATGTTATACTTTGAAGTGGGAAACTTCCTTCAAAAGCCGTTAATTTACCTAAAGTACTTTCAGGTCTATTGTAATATGTTATTTCTCCAATAGCTAATGGGAATAAAACCGCCGCTTTCTTCTTCCCCCCTTGAAATAACATCTTTTGCAAGCCATTATTATAAGTGTAAAGCGTTACGATTAAACTCGATTCACTATATGGAATACGATGTAAAAAAATAGCTTTATCGACTTGCTTCATCTTAAGAATCTACTAATTTATCACAACTACTTTTCCTACTTTACGACCTTTTCCATCATTCGGAGCAGTCCAAATCAGATAAACACCAGTACTTACGCGTTGACCGTCCAATGTTTTTCCATTCCAAGTTGCTGTCCCACCGTTTGATGTTGTTTTATAGACTAAATTTCCAGCCACGTCAGTAATCTTAACGTCTGAATCGTATTGAATTCCTTGAATTGTAATCAAACCGGCAAAATTTGGTTGAACAGGGTTTGGAAAGATTTTTACATTAGAATAGTTAGCATAACCCTCTGATGCATCCGAACGATATGAAATTAAGCCTTTATCCGTAATAATAAATAATTCACCCGTTTGATGGTTTAACTGTAAGTCAATAATTGTATTTGATAACAAAGGTGAATCTTCAGCAGTAAAACTCTGAATAATTTCAGTTCCATCGGCTGATAATAAGAATAATCCTGCATTAGCTGTTCCCAACCATTTACGATTACCTCCATCTACCTCAATATCGGTAATGTTCGTATTACCAAGCAAATATTCAACATTTCCTTCAAATTCAAGTTTAATTCGTTGCACGTTATATTCACCGGCTTGAGCATTGAAAATATTTGATGCATTATACAAAATTGCAAAACCACTTTCAGTACCAATCCATAAATCTCCATCTAAATCGATTACAATAGCATTTACATCATTCGATGGTAGCGCACCCGTATTCGTTCCATTATTTATCACTTTAACCTCATCATCCGATGCATCAGTTAATGTTGACTTATCATCATAAACAACAATACCAGCTCCAGAAGCAGACATCCATTTAAAACCATTATTATCGATAATGAAACGATTAATAACCTTATCCATAAAACTAGAAGAAACTGCATATTTATACCAGTTGTCATCTGAAGTATAAACTTTTAATGGATAAGAGGAAAAACAATTGGTCATCCAAATATTATCATCTTTGTCATATTGAAGGTTTGAAATTAAAGTGGCATTACTTGTAGCATTCACTTCAATTTCTGAATTATCTCCTGAAAATATTTCAGTTACCTCATTGTCTTTAATCAATGAAAGAGGGACAGGAGAATATGTCCCAACAGCTATTTCTTCTTGATTTCGTGGATTGATCGCAACACTCACATAATCCCAAATTTGTTGACCTTCCCATAAATCCATGTTGTATTCATCAATCAATGTCCACGCTTCACTATCAAAAACATATACACCGGAATGACTGTAAGTCATAAACTTAGAGTCCAAACCACCACCAACAACAACTATTTTACCATCATTGTATGCCATACGGTAAAACTCATCTTTTGGTGGACCAGCAATTGAAATATTTGTTTGGCCTCCATTTTTAAAATGAATTAAACCTTTGTAATGATTTCCTGCCCAAACTTCATTTTCATCAATAAAATGTGATTTAACAACACCTGAACCTGACATGGGATAAAAATTGGTTTGGGAATATAACCCATCAATAATTTTTTGGTAAAGCAATGTTCCCCCATCTATATTGACAACAATTCGATCATTAAAAGTTGAAATACTGTAAATTTCAAGGTTAAAACTATTTTGTGAGACGTATTCCAACCCTGTTCCTTTGACACAAAATACCGAATCAGAAGCATAAGCAGGGTCTTGTTGTAAAACATAAAGTTCATCATTCAGAAAGGCAATGTCTTTGTAAATCGATGTACTTGAAAGTGATGGTAAATTTGGTTCTTGACTCCACTGACCATAATCTGCTAAAGTTGGATTTGATAATTTTGCTTTTAACAATGTTGTATTAGTCAGTGCATAAATCGAATCATTTGCAAAATCAACATCAATAATTGAGGTGCTGTTTGAAGTTGGGTAATAAGTATCTGATACTTCAAGCTTTATAGGGTCAATAACCACAATCCCAAATCCAGTAGAACAATATACTTTTTGATCATACGCATTGAAATTGTTAACCTTTTTTAATCCGCTTACATTCGATAATACAATCGCTGGAATATTTGTGACTTTATTATTTTTAATGTAATCAATATTACCATTTTCATAACCTACAAAAAGACCCTGTGAATAAGTATCGAATAAAACACTTGTAATACCAACATCAGATAATGCATTTACACTTGTCCATGTGCTTTTGTCGCCCGAAGCGACATCATATTCCAAAATTGCATTTTCAAAAGCATTATAAATCACACCATTTCCGTATGCTAAATCTATCGTTTTATGACTTAAGGGATGAATGCGCCAATTCCCTGTTGGTATTTGAGAATACAACATATGGTTAAAAAACAATAACCAAAAAATTAAAATTAGTGACTTCATAATATTACTCTTTTTCTCCAACATACCCCCAATCACCTTGTAATGATTTACATTCATATTTAATAAACGGAAAAAGAGCAATTAATTGCTCTTTAAATTGAAAAAAATTAACATGCTCATCCAATGTATAATAATACGGCCTTTGACATGGGGTAACAACAACTAACTTTTTATTTGTAATTCTAACCAATTCTGATATGCATAAATTTAAATCTACTAAATGTTCAACTGTATGACTACAAAGAACTAAATCAAAACTATTATTTTCAAAAGGTAACTTTTCCAGAGTTCCTTCTACAAAATTGTAATTCTCAATGGTCTTACTCTTTTTGATATCAAACCCAGTCAATTCAATGTGTGGAAATTTGCTTTGAATTAAATCCAAAATATAACCACTGCCACAGCCAATGTCAATTATGTTTTTAAAGCTACCTGCTTCAATTTGTTTTAAAATAAAATCAATGGAAACTTGATTTAAATCTGTTTTTCTGTTTCTAGAAATAGAATTTAAATCATTATATAAATTAGCATATTCTTCCGATGTCATTTGATAGACATTCTTTTTAAAGTCCATCATCTTGTTTATGTTTTTTCCTCGATATGCTAACCAAAAAAATGGGTACATAAACCATTTAGAATCTCTTATAAATGGAGGAATCATTTCGTCCATTACAAAACGTATTGTATTTGTAATTTTCCTATTCATAATATCCTTTTAATTGATTAATTTTTATCTTAAAAATGTCTAAAAACATTCCGATCCCATGTTTAAAAACATTCACAGAACTACCATCTTGACTTCTTAATTTTACGGGTAACTTTTTAATGTCATAATTTCTTTTCAATGAAATATAAATGAGTTCAACATCAAAAGCAAAACTATTTAATCTTGATTTAGTAAATAAATCAATTGCTATTTCTCGCCGAAACCCTTTAAAGCCACATTGGGTATCTGAAAATCCAGTTGTAATAAATCTGCCAACCAAAAAAGTAAAAAAACCGCTCCCTAACCTTCGTTTATTCGAAATCATTGAAAAATATTCCGATTCTTTTAACCCTCTATCTCCAATGACTAAATCAAATTCTTTTAACGTCAAATAGGAAATTGCTCTTTCTATGACATCCGTTTCAAATGGAATATCTGAATCCGTGTAAAAAATTAAATCTCCAGAAGCTTTACTTACACCAAATCTTACAGCTCCTCCTTTTCCTAAATTTTGAGGATATGAATAAAAAACTGCCTTATTATCAAGTGCTACTTGTTTACATTTTTCAGAATCTTCAGACCCATCATCAACAACAATAATTTCTATCTCAAATGGAGATTCATCACAATAATTTTTCAAGTAAGGTAAATTTACTTTTAAAACTTCCGATGAATTAAAGCTTGGTATTATGATGCTTATTTTTTCCATGAATCTGAAGATTAAAATTATAAATAAAATATCCTTACGTGAACTTTTTAGTTTTATTTTTGATGCGTATGAATAAAATCAATCCATTTTTTACTGTTAGAAACAAACATTTTTTACTGTTACTCCTTTTGACAGTTGTGTTTTTTTTCCCTTTAAGTTTTCATCTATATCCGATGAAATATGATGCGATTGATTGTTTTTTTCCATGGAGGTATTTTATAAGTAATGAACTTAACCAAGGGCGTTTTCCTTTTTGGAACCCTTATCAAGATTTAGGTTACCCAATTAGTTCGGACCCATCAAGTGGTGCTTGGTATCCAATTGTTTGGTTTTTTTGTCTTTTCGGGAAGTACTCTATTTATACCATATCATTGGAATATTTATTACATGTTTTTTTAGCTGGAATTGGTGGTTACCTTTTATTTCAATATTTCTATAAAAACAATTCCATTAGTTTATTTGGTGCAATTGCCTATATGACAAGTGGTGTTTTTATCGGTAATGCACAACATTTACCTTACATTGTTAGTGTCTGTTGGTTACCTTTTGTGATCCTTTTCTTTCTTAAATTAAAAGCAGAAATAAAAATTTCCAGTATTATTTTTGGTGGAATAACCCTTTCACTAATGATTACAGGAGGATATCCTGCATTTGTGATTATACTGTTTTACATGTTTACAATTTTCTTTATTGTTTACACTTATAATTTTATCATAACAAAATCATTTAACGCTTTTTATCAATGGATTTTTAGGGTTGGCCTTTTTACAGTTGTAGCAATTATCTTTTCATCTGGCTTATTTTATTCTGTTTACATTGTTCAACCTTACCTCTCCAGGTTAAATGGCTTTACATTAGAAAATGCTCTTTATTCTCCTTTTTCACTTCAAAGTTTTATTTCATTTATAGCTCCTTATGCAACAAGCATTAGAAGTGAATATTTTAATTCTGATTTATCCATGCGAAATGGATATTTTGGGTTGATTCCATTTATGTTCTTTCTTTTGAGTCTATTTTCGAAGATGTCTTCCAATTTAAAAATCTTATTTTGGTTCAGTATCTTTTGTTTAACTGCTTCAGTTGGAGATTTACTACCAGTTCGATCATTTTTATTTAAATACGTTCCGATGATGAATGTTTTTAGATTTCCGAGTGTTTTTAGAGGTTTCTTTATTTTAATTAGTCTTCTTATAGGATTAAATTTTTTAGCAAACTTAGATGAAGTAAAAATTAAACGTCTAAAGTATCTGACGTTAAGTTTAATTGGATTGTTTGTCATTTTTATTCTCATTTCGAGAATGAATGGTTATTTAAATTTTGGTCATTTTATTAAAAATGACATTCATACGGATAGTGATACAATTTCAATAAGACAACATTTAGTTTTATCTAGTTTAATAAGTATTTTATTACTTTCTGTTTACTTTTTTATCATCTACAAAAAGAAAAAGATTTTAAAATGGAGTACTATTCTCCTTGTTTTAAATTGCTTTATTACTATTCAATTGGTTGGACCATTTACAGTTTACAGCCCTGAATTTAACCTTAAAGAAATCACCGAAAACTTTAATCAAAAGGTACCTTTACAAATTGATTACAATACCATTTCTATCAAAGAAGTTGATCATCTACAGGGTATTGGCAAACCATTTTGGAAAAATGAAGGAATGCTTCAGGAAATTCTTACATCGAAAGGGTTTAATTCTTTCTCCTTTACAGAATATGAAAATTTAGAAAACCTTTTTCCTAACTATTTTAAAAAGTTAACTGAAAATAAAATCTATTTATTATCGGATAAAATGTTCCTTGATAATTTAATGTCAAAATTTGAAGCCGATTCTACTAAATTGAATCCAAATGTTTTATTCTATAACAAGAATGATTTCGATTTCTTATCTAAACAAAAATTAAAAACAAATGTTAGTAAAGATAAAGTTGAAGTGATTCAAATATCTCCACAAAGTATGGTTTTCAATACTCAAACCGAAAATCAACAATTATTTACATTGTTTCAAAAGAATTTCAAAGGTTGGAAAGCTTTTATTAAAGGTAAACGAGTAAAGATTTATACCTCATCCAAAAACTTCATGACGATTGTTTTACCAAAAGGTAAGAATAAAGTGGTTTTTGAATATCACCTCTAAAAAAATATGAATTCTATTGTCCTTTTCATAAATACCTCTTACATTTGAATCCACAAATTATAGCTCCGTAGCTCAACTGTATAGAGCACTGGATTTCGGCTCCAGCGGTTGGGGGTTAGAATCCCTTCGGGGCTACTTAAAAAAAGGGTGTCAATAAATAATGATACCCTTTTTCTTTTTTCATTTACAATTCTACAAAGTTTTTATAGCGAATATCTACTCCTAAGTATTTTCGCAAAAAATATTTGACCTTGTCTTTTGGTTTAATGCGATTGAAAGAAATATCGTACTCAAACTTCCAGTTTTTTGTTGCTATACGATCTTGCATAACATTGGGGTGACTTTCTTCAAAACGGGCTAAAGCATCAATATTTTCAGTATAGTCAAATTCTTTAACTGTTTTTACATTTTCTTGCATCCATGCATCATCGTGCCACATCTTATGGAAAGACTCCTGTTTCAACTGCATTTTTTCAGGTGGTTTTACCCATCCATAATGATACATCCAAGCAGGTATTCTTTTCACACTTAACTTTTCATCATCGCCTTTTCGAAAACCTTGTGCATCACGGTAAGAGTATATATCTTTTCGCTTTCGAACAATGCGAATTTCATCTGGATACCAACTGATAGAAGTTCCTATGTAATCATATGACCCATAAAAATGTTTGTAGTTAAAGAGTAAACCATCAACTTTTTGATCATCTTTATAAGCCAACATCGCCTCTTTAATAACTGGTAAATATCGCTCATGTAAAACTTCATCTCCTTGAATGTAAAAAGCCCAATCCGAATCTTCAGAAATAGCAGCATAAGCCTTATCAGTTTCAAGCGCTAATGTTCTTCCTCCCTCTCTCAAATTATCATCCCAAATGGTTTCAATTACTCTAATTTTAGGATCAATGTTTTGAATCAATGCAAGCGTTTCATCTTCTGAGTTACCAACAGCAAACACAAACTCATCACCCAGAGGCAAAATTGCTGGAATCGCTGCTACTATGGGATAATCGTATTTAATTGCATGACGAATAAAGGTAAACCCGCTAACTTTCATGAAATTACTTTTAAATGTTAGCTAAAATTAATAAAAAAACGAGAAGTGTTTGCTTCTCGTTTTTTCATTTGTGGTAGGTTGAATTTTAATAAAAAGTGTATTCAAATGAATAACTATAATTATTTTTCTTTTTTGCTCCTTTTTTCAAAGATGAGCTCACCTTTAAACCTTTGTCATTGTATTCATAAATCCTTTCTGTTACTTTTTCTCCATTACCCATTGATTTGGTTTGTACCAATTGATTGTTTTTGTATTCATTAATTATGTAATAACTATATTTATTCATAAAGGTATAACCGCCATACTTTTTTTCGAGTAAATTGTGGTCATCATCATAAAGTGTTGTGTATGTAGAATGAAATTTTTGTTTTTTCGTGTAGGTATTATGTACTTGATAATTATCATAGTTGGTAATTGATGAAACTAAAATGGAATCATTTAGGAACGTTTTTTTACTGATTAGCAATGAATCCTTACTAAACATCCAAACGTTTAAAAAATTTTTCTTTTCAGAAGTTGAACGTGAATAAACAATATAACTTCCATCATTACTTTCTTCTGTCCATTTACATATATCTGATACTTTGATATTTTTATCAACTTCTTTCTTCCCTTCTGGATTACAATCGTAATTATATACAGACTCAAGCTTTTCTTTGTAATAATAACTCGTTTTTAGAATTTCACCTGAACTATTGTATTCATTTATAGTTTCTCTAGTCTTTTTAAGGTTGTTGCCATAAAATTGTTTTCGGCTTGTGATTTTTCCAAATTCATTGTGTTGAATGATTAACTTTTCTTTAACCTCCCCTTTTTTTGTCACTTTTGCAGCAGTCAATAAAAACTTTCCATCATGTTCAATGTATGAATAATCATACGTGTCTTTTTCACCTTTGTAATTTATAGTTTCAACGTTACTTATAATTGAATCATTTAAATATTTAACTGTCTTAAAAGCATATTTTTCTTTTTTATGAGAATATGTCTCAATTTTAATTAATCTTCCTAATTCATTATAAAAGTGAGTTTCTGTATATGATTTTTCACCTTTTTTATTACGATATGTTTTTGAAATCGATTTAAACTTATTTAACAATCTCCTTTCTATCGTTTTTTTGTTTTCTTGACTTCCTGGAGCATATTCCAATTTCAACCAAAAGTGTTCACCATTCTCATCTCGTAAATAAGGGGAATAACTTGAGTAACGATATCTGTAAGAGTCATCGAATTGCGCATTTACTGTTTCATAACCAAAAAATAAGGTTAAGATACATAAGGTTAATTGTTTCATAATAGTTTTTTATGTAGTTTTTAACAATAACTAAACGTATTATGATTTGTTACAACTTTTCTTGAATTTTTTTTACAATTTCAACTGAACTCTGTTGCAACATGCAATTAAAATGACCTTTTGGACACTTTTGAAACCCTATTTTTGAACAAGGTCGACAGTTTAAATCTTTGACTTCGTGAATACTGAATAACTCTTTATTTTGAGGTAAATATGGATACATTCCAAGCTGTGGAACCGTATTTCCCCAAACACTAACAATTGGTGTTTTGTAACAAGCTGCGATATGCATCAAACCAGTGTCATTGGTTAATAAAACAGCAGCTTGAGAAACGATACTTGCAGATTGTTGCAGATTGAAATTACCACAAGCATTGTAAATTGATGGTCGATTAAAATGTTTTATGATTTGGTTTGCCAATGCTTCATCTGTTGGTCCTCCGGTTAAGACAATTGGATCACTTATTTTTTCAATAACTTCAACCAATTTCTCAAAAGGCAATCGTTTTGTTGCGAATTGTGCACCTACTGCTATTGCTACAAATGAATCTTTTACACCAAATGTTTGCTGAATATCAACTTTGTTCTTTATTTCTATAAATAAATCTCCTGGTTGTTTATCTGATACTACATCCAAATGTTTGACCGTTTCGAAATAACGATCAACGATATGAATATCTGGCATTAAATCTCGCTTAAACTTCACCAACATCCATTTTTTGATGTTTAATTTATCAAAAGAATAAGCAGGAACTCCTAAATATCGCTTTAAAGCTTTTGTTCTTAAATTCTTATGTAAATCGATGATTTCGTCGTATTGTTCGGTCTTTAATTCTTCTTTGATTTCTTTAATTGACGACTTTATCGTAATCAATTTATCGATGTAAGGATTATCTTTTAAAATAGGTTCAAACGCTTTCTTCGTAATGAAATGAATTTCAGCATTCGTTTGTTGTTTCAAACAACGGATAATTGGAGTCGTTAACACGACATCTCCAATGGAACTAAAACGAATGACTAAAATCTTCATTGTTCAAAATTAACGTTTCACATTCGTTTTCCAAACCTCAATGTATTGGTTTGTATTTCTTGGATTCACTTCTCTTGCGACATTATCTAGGAAACTTGGTTCGCATTTTTTTACCAAGCTTAATGCTGGGTAAATCCCCTTATAATCTGATATACGTTGCTCTAAATCATCTTTACCAAAAAAGAAAACATAATCATATATAAGGCCTTCTTCTATTGTCAACAATTGAGTTGGTTCTGTTCTTTCTCTAAAACCACAATACCAACTATCTGCATAAAATTTGGGTAACATAGATGGTTTCGTCTGACGCGACCCTTCTAATAAGATATGTTCATTTTCCATACCGTTTTCATAGATTGCATACATCGCTTCAACACGTGACTTTTTAGTATAATGGAAACTTAATATAAACAATAAAGGAATGTTTAACACCCAAAAAGCTATTAACGAACCTCTCCAAAACTTTCTGAATTTATCTTTTGCTCTCCATTGCTCTAAACCCATTACACCAAGTATAATGAAAAATGGTAAAATGGTTAAAATGAAACGTTCTTGTCGATTTGGATAAAATGAATGAAACAAGAAAAAGAACATAGTAGGTAAAAACAACAACCAATATTTTTTAGCTGACTTAAAGAATCCAATCGCTATTAATACCCCAAGAGGAAATAATAATACACCCATCAACACCCATAAATACATGAAGTAATTTGAATTAGGTAAATATTGAGTGCCTTCTTTCATGTTGTATAAAGCGTAGCCTAAAAATTCAGCAAATGGATAACCCCAGATGAAATAATCAACCAATCCCTGCGTAATAGCAAAAGATACAAACGAACCCAATGCCAACATTAAAAACTCACTCCACTGTTTTTTCAGTAAATAATAGCCTCCTAACCCAAAAGTAAAAACGGCAATTTGAAAGCGAAATGAAACAGCTAAACCTATCAAAAGTCCAGCATAAAACACAGACTTTCTAGATCCGTTAGAAACAATTAACCAAACACCCCATATTAAAAATGGAATTGAAGTTAACTCAACTAAATTTCTTACCGACATAAATGGAATTACAGACGTTAATGCCAATAACCAACCAACTGTTACGGCATTATTACGGTTAGATAAGCGTTCCGTAATCTTAAATCCAAAATGTACAACTAATAATGATAATAAAGCATGAACCAATCGGTTAATTAACATCAATGTCTTTGGATCAGTTATTCCAATAAATTTAAGTATATAAAAGAAAATATAGTTCAACCCTACATATGTAAAACTATGTCCTTCTGGGTGACCTTGATTGCCTGATGACCATGGTAGCCAGTTGTTATAATCATAACCAGCGACCCAAGATTTTGATGCTTCAATAATCAAAAAGTGATCATCATGCATTCCATATCCTTGTGAAAAAACTGCAGCAATTAAACGAATGATTAAAGCGGCAAAAATGATTGTTTTGTATGATGTAAAATCAAGTTTTGTCATTTGTTTCAAATGCATACTTAAAGATTTTTATAGTTATAGTAAAAACGGTTCAAAAAGGCATTACATTTTTCAATTTCCTTTTTATCCGAAAGTGTATTTTCTAAATATTGATGTAAATCAAAATGATAAATTAAATTGCCTTTATCCGAAACCCAACCATAACCTCTGTTAATGGTATGTAAGGCATACTCAGGACAATTGGGATTTAAGACGTCTTTACTCCAAGGATAACGCGATAAATCACCCCCAAACTGATACAATAAAGTCGCAGCAATGTCTGCTTGTGAACATACTTTATCAATTCGTTTACCTCTATATTCTTTTTTTAAGGGTTCTCCAACAATCAAAAATGGAATTCTGAAAAACTTCACACTGCTCGGATTTTGATTCAACGGATTCGGGTGACCATGATCTGCCACAAAAATGAAAATCGTATTGTTGTACCATTTTTTCTTTTGACATGATTTCATAAAGTCACCAATACATCCATCAGCATAAACAATTGAATTCATATATTCAGCTTCAGCTCCGTGAAAAATAGGTTCTTTACGTTTGGGATAGTCGAAAGGAGAATGGGTACTTCCTGTAAAAGCAGCATATAAAAAAGGCTCTTTTGTATTGTCGATCCGTTGACCCAATAACTTGAACAGTTCTTCGTCATAATAATTCAACTTTCCTTTAGGTAAATCAGAATCAAAAACCTTCTCATCCTCTACTCGATCAAATCCGTGATCCATGAAATATCCACCAATATTTCCATATTTTAAATCACCACTGAACAAATAATTTGAATTGTAGCCAAACTCTTTCAAATCCTGATTGATCGTATGAATCTTTCGGTGTTTCTCTGGTTGCATAGAAAGTGAAATTTCCGGCAAAGCGGGAAATCCAGAAAAAATCGTAGCATTTCCAATTTCAGATGTGCCACCAGTAGCATGCAATTGTGTGAACAATAGTCCTTTGCTTGTCAATTGATCAAAATGTGTTGTGCTTTCTTTAGTTTCACTCATACAACTAACAGCGTCTGCGCCCCAACCCTCCAAAACAATCAATACAATGTTTGGCTTTTGTTCAAAGATGTAATTATTGTGTTTTTTGGGATAATTTTTTAAATCAGCTACAACCTGATTCGCTTTAACCGTATCTACTTTTGGAATTAAATTGTCGATTTCACTGCGATTATAAAGCAAATAACTTTTACTGAAATAATACAAAGAATTCACCGACAAATCATTTGCAACGTGATTATTGGAATAATAAGCCGAATCAATATTTAACGGAATTTGTTGAACACCACCCCTCAATAGTAAAAATAAACAACCTCCAAAAAAAGCAAAAATTCCCATTCCTGCAGGTAAACGTTTATACCAAGCAATATCGGCTGTTTCAAACTCTTTTTTAAAGAGCCACTGATACAATCGCCAAGCGAAAACAACTTCTAAAATAGAGTATATGAAAAACCAAAAGGTCATACCATAATCAGCTGTTCGGAACACCTCATCTGGGTTTGCCAAATGCATAAAAACACGAGTTGTCAATTTGTGATTCCACTCGATATATGCATTTATTTCTCCACTGTGAACAAAGGCATTAATCAAAACTTCTAGAAGAAGAATTGTAAAAAATGCACGATGAATGTTGCGATGTGGAATAATAAAACGAATGGATAAAAACAAAAACGGTAATGCACTCAACGCTGCTGCTGTTGCAACATCCAAGCGGAAAGAGAAAGCGAAGGCTTGTAACCACTCCCAAAATGAAACACCATCTAACTTGTCCCAGTTGTGTATGGAAAATAAAATTCGTTCGAAATCGAAAAGTAAAACCCAAAAAAATAAGAGTTTAATTAAATCGAAAATTGTTCGCCTGAATGCTTTCATAAGGTGCAAAGTTAGTGAATTAGACTCAAGATAGTAAGATGTCGGGTTAAAAGACAATGATAATGTTGAATTTTTTTGGTTTAAATTGAATGGATTGTAAAACGATTATCATTTGTAACTTATTAAAATTATATCGTTAATCATTAAAATATTGTACTATGAAACGAAAAAATTTAATCTATTCAATCTTCTTATTTCTTGTAGCTTGTAACTCAAGTAATCCATATAAATCGTTCAAAAAACTACACATAAGTAGAACCAACTTCGATTTGTATTACAATGTAGATGAAAAAGGTCAAAAAATTGGAAATTGGAAAATAGTTGATCAAACAAACGAAAAAATAATCAGTGAGAAAAAAATGGATGAAAAATCAAGCAATCTATATCATTCTACTGATAATCAATCTAACGTTGACTTTAGCAAACGTCTTTGGTATGAATTTAATATGAATGAAAATTTTGTAATCGAATTAAGCAAAATCGAAACTGAATTAAGATCTGGGGAAATTGTTGCCTATAAAAATGAACAATTTCAAGATAAGATAAGGCAAGATAACATTGGTCAACTTCTTTCAAAAAAGAAGGAAAAAATTATATTAAAACTTGATGTCTTTCATCTAAAAGGAGAAGATAAACTAAGGACAAAAGTAATAGGTCTGGGAATAAAAAATAACTTAACATCCATTTGGGTTTACAATAGTTTAAAAGAATATGACTTAACATATGATAAATTGAATCAGTATAACTTAATAAAATCATCAAATGTAAATAATCTAGCAATCAAGGATTATGAAACAAAGCCTTTTGAAATTAAAAAAGAGCAAAGGAAAATATATGAAAAACTATACGAAACTGAAGCTTTGTTCTGGCTTGAGTCTGTTTTGAAAAAATCATAATTATAAAGTTTATTTATGAGTTAAGTTATTTGTTATTTTTGGATTGAGTAGATACTAATTACATATAAAAGTAATATGAATAAAGTGACATACAAACGACTCAAAACATTTTTTCATTCATTTTTAAACCTTTTTTAAAAACATGAGTCTTAATCATAAACATTTACTTTGTCAGATATTATAGAACATAAAATAAAGTCATTGATCGATAAAGGAAAACTTGAGAACGCATTTAATTTATTGGTCGATACTTATCAAGAAAAATTATACTGGCAAATCAGAAATATGGTTAAAATTCATGATGATGCGGATGATGTTGTTCAAAATGTCATGATTAAAGTATGGAATAACCTAAGTTCTTTTCGTTGGGACTCTAAATTAAATTCTTGGCTTTTCAGAATAGCCTACAATGAGTCTATCACTTTTATTCACAAAGAAAAAAGGAAAGTGGAGTCGGCTGGTGGAGATTATCTTTTGTTTTTAGCTGAAAAGTTTGAATCAGATGCATATTATGAAAGTACTGAAATGGAAAAGAAATTTCAATTAGCCATAGCAAGTTTACCGGATAAACAAAGAGAGGTGTTTCATTTAAAGTATTATGAGGATAAAAAATATGAAGAAATAGTAGAATTAATAGGTGGATCTATCGGTGGTTTAAAGTCTAATTATCATCATGCTGTAAAAAAAATAAAAGAATTTATCGAAACTCATTAAACCTTTTGATAAAGTGAAAGTCTTAAAAGAAATGAATCAAGATAAAGAAATACAAGATTTAGAAAATGAGTTTTCTGCTTTCGACGGGAAGCAAAGCTTTAAGTTACCTGATGATTATATGAATCAGCTGAAGAATCAGGTTAAACATAAAGCTAGCCATGGAAAATCATTTTCTTTTAAAGACTTTGTTTGGCCAATCTTAGTTGCTGCTTGTATTACAGCTGTTATTTTGACTATTAATTTTACTTCCTCGAATACTAAAGAAGTTTCTTATGCTTTTGAAAATTCAAGTAATGAAGAGTATGTGTCGAATGAATATTCTGAAGAAGATATCGTTTATTTTCTGGATGAAATTGAATATGATGAAGATGGATTTATCGAAGAATACTTGATGGATGAGGTAGAAGATATTAGTGTTATTGAAGATAAGATATTAAAATGTATTAAATGTTAAAAAACGATTAAGTTATGAGAAAGTTGAAAGTGTTATTTGCAAGTTTAGTGATGTTTGTGTTTACAATGAATGCACAAGAAAATCATCCGCCAATGCCAAAAGAGAAAAAAGAAAGAATTGAGGCGATGAAAGTGGCTTTTATTACAAAGAAGCTTGAATTAACTTCAAATGAAGCAGAAAAATTTTGGCCTGTTTATAATGAGTTACAGTCCAAAAGGCATGATTTAATGACAAAGTCAAAAGAAAACCATAAAGCTCTGAAAGAGAAAGGAGATCGTGCAAATGATGATGACATCGAGAAGGTTTTTAATGAAGATATGGCTTTAAAAGAACAAGCAATCGCTATTGAAAAAGAATATTTCCAAAAATTAAAAGCTGTTCTTCCAATGAAGAAACTTGCACTTTTACATCAATCTGAAAGAGAATTTAAAAAAGAGATGCTAAGAAATTTAAAGCATGGAGAAAAGCCTCCAATGATGAAAGGAAGGCCAGAATAATTCTGTCGCTTTTGAATTTATAAAAGAGGCTGTCTAAAAAGATAGCCTCTTTTTGTTTTTAGTGGAACCCTATTTTATCGTATGAAAGTATTGATTATACTTTACTTTAAAAGATATTAACCGAGGCAAAAAAGACACAAATCTTTTGCCATGTTTATTTATTATTGTATATTGAGTTGAATCAACACTTAAGATAATTAATAATAATTTTTACGATATTGTTTTTGCTGGTTGGGGAGCAAGCGCTTGCATTTTATTAAAACAAATGCATGAAAAAGGATTACTTAAAAACAAAAGAATTTTATTAATCGATCCTGATGAAAAAAAAGAGAATGATAAAACATTTTGTTTTTGGGCTGAGGAATCTGATGATATCTATAAAGAATATGCATCCATTGTTTCTAACAGTTGGAAGCAAATTCAAATCAATAATTTTTCACCAACTGAAATAGCTCCATTGTGTTATTATCATATTAATAGCTTAGATTTATATCAACTAGCAAGAGAAATCATCAAAATGTATGATGTTAATCACATCAAAGAAAGCGTTTTAACCATTTATAAATCTGGTGATAAATTATATACAGAATCTGAAGGAGCTATTTATGAGTCTACCCGTGTTTTTGACGGAAGACCACCAAATTATAACTTAGCATTAAAAAGTGAATATAACATTTCACAATCTTTTATTGGCTATAAAATAAAATTAGAAGAGGGAGAATTTAATGATGAAGTTTATCACATGATGGACTTTAGGGTGGATCAATCAATTGCAACTCAATTTATTTACATTTTACCATACAGTAAGTCTGAAGCTTTAGTTGAATTAACTCGTTTTGGTAAGCAATTATTAGATGAATCAACTGCTAAAGAAGTATTGCAAAAATTCATTTCTAAAAATTATGGTGATTTTCATGTTGTTGACCAAGAAAAAGGAGTGATCCCAATGAGTTCAACACTTCCCAAAATAAAGAGCGTTAAAAATTGGATAAATATTGGTACAAGAGCTGGTAATGTAAAGCCAAGCACAGGTTATGCCTTTAAAAATATGTATGCACACAGCAAAAATATTTGTAATTCAATAGATTTAAATCCTAAAAAATCTTCAGCTAATCGTCGTTTTTTATTTTACGACCAATTATTACTAATTATTTTAACCATTTGGCCAAATAAAGGAAAGCCAATTTTTGAAAGACTATTCAAAGCAAAGAGTGCAAATTTTGTTCTTCAATTTTTAGATGAGAAAACTAGTTTTTCTCAAGAGTTAAGTATGTTTAGTAAATTACAAATAGGTGTTTTTCTTAAGGCATTATTGTACTGGCTATACTGGAAATATAAAGGATTAATATTCCCGATTCTAATGAGTCTTTATGTATTGTTTTCTTTTGTTTTTGAACCTTCTGCATCAACACCATTGAATACTTTTCAGTTTGGGTTATTAATTTTAGGCTTATTAGTTATCGGAATTCCTCATGGTGCCTTAGATCACCTCACAGGTTTTATTTCAAAAAAGAAAAAAATATCACTAAAATTTATAGTCATTTATTTGTTACTAATGGTGCCTGTTTTTTTTCTTTGGATCCTGTTTCCTAAGATGGGATTATTTTTCTTTTTAATTTATTCTGCTTGGCATTTTGGTCAAACTGACATGAAGCATTGGAATATTAGGTCTAAATTTATTGGCTTTTTATGGGGAGTAATACTATTGAGTTTTTTATTGTTAACTCACATTGAACAGTTGAAAATTGTTTTGAATGCACTCAATATTAATTCAATAACATCATTCAATGGAATAAATTTTATCTGTTATTTTATAATTGCAGTTGGTTTTATACTCTCTGTAATTTTTAAAAAAATAGAGTGGTTTATCATTCTAACTTTTTTATTTTTTTCACAATACATCAACTTGATTTTCGCTTTTGGGATTTATTTTATTTTCCATCACAGCAGAATAGGTTGGAAACACCTAAAAAGAAGCCTTTCTATTTCAAATTTCAGAATGTATTTCCTCGCTCTACCTTTCAATATTGGAGCAATCGTTTTATTTCTCTTATTCTTTAATAATTTTCAGTTGAGCTTAAATCAAAATATTGCTTACTTCTTTATTTTTCTTTCCTGTGTTAGTTTTCCTCACGTTTTAAGTATGGCTGTTTTTTATAAGAATAATAAATAAGATTATTAATTTTAATCAACAAAGTTTAGGATATTATTTTGACAGCTAATGAATTTTAGATACGCAAGACATACAGATGACCTTGAACCTCTGGTTAAATTTTATACAGAAATAGTTGGTTTAAAGCAATTAGGAGGATTTAAAAACCATTCCTCATATGATCGTGTTTTTTTGGGTGTTCCAGAATCAAAATGGCATATAGAGTTTACACAATCAAATGAAACTGCCAAACACAAACCTGACGATGATGATCTTTTAGTTTTCTACATCAAAAAAGAAAAAGAGTTAGATGTTATTAGTGAAAAAATCAATAAAGCTGGCATCCAAATCGTAAAATCTAAAAATCCTTTTTGGAATGAAAATGGTTTTGAAATTAAAGATCCTGATGGCTTTAGTATTGTATTCAGTAAAATGATAACAAATTTAAAATAAATACCGCCAAAAATCTATTTTTCCCTCGCAATTAAAGCGTTAAGCGCAAAAGATGCTAACCAATGTTCACCCATATAATCTCCATCAACGATTGAAGGTAACGAATGCATCAAATGTTTATCAGCAACTTTATACAAATGTTTAAACGCTTTGTCGTAATCAGCTAATTGGTAAAAACACCAAGCACGACTGAAATTCAAGCCGTCTAAATGCACCATATGACCGTCAGAACGATCGCTGACAAAACCAACTTCTAAATCAAAATTATTTTCTAATAAATCAGGAAAATAATCCTTTAGCCAAGTAAAAAACTCATTTTTAGGTAAAACCCTTCTCATAAGGTCAACCGTTTCTAAAGATGGAGATAAAAAATCATATCCACTCGGTTCATATTGATAGGGTACATCGATGTCTTTCAAATAGAAATCTTTTGCACGTTTTTCAATGATTTTTTTTAATTCGTTTTGCTTGGTGAAAACCGCGTAGTCGTGAGCGAAAGTTAAACCAAAGGCTGTATTAATGTGATCTCCTGAACGAAGAGGATAATTCAATTTTGGTAAATATTTTAAGTATTTTTCAACGATTAAATCCGCTAAAGGTTGAAGGTTATTTGCCCATTGTTGAGCATCCGAATCTTTAAAGTTTAATAATTCTTGCTGTAATTTTAATAACCAAGCCCAACCATAAGTGCGTTCAAAAGAACTATTTTGTTTCTGTTGAAAATAATGAATTTCTGCTTCGATATTTTCGGCAGTCAATTGACGATTCAAGTATTTTCTTATCTTTTCCGCATTTTTCAATTGAGGATATCGATTTAAGAGCGAAATCATTAACCAATGACCATGAACCGATGAATGCCAATCAAAACATCCATAAAAGGCTGGATGCAATTCTTTTGGTGTATGTAAGTCTGAACTATCGTTCAAAACTTGCATCAACTTATTTGGGTATTCTTGTTCAACACATTTTAACGGAAGCTCGACCAGTCGTTCTGCTTCTTGTTGTGTCAATAATTGTTTAGCTAAACTTTTTGATGTTTCTTTTTTAGGTTGATTTGTTTGACAACCAACAACCAAAATAGCGAGTAATAATAGTTTAAAAAAGTTCATTTTATTTTTGAATATATGACCATGCAATTTTACGAGCCTCAGCATCACTATGAACGAAATCTTCGTATTGAGGATGAAGTTTAGAAGGACATTGTTTCAACGTTGCTTCATTGATTTTTGCAATATCCAAAAATGAAATCTGTTCTTTCAAAAAAGCATCTACGGACACTTCATTCGCAGCATTTAGAATACAAGCTGCTGTTCCTTCCATTTCCATTGCTTGATAAGCTAAATCTAAGTTTCGGAATGTTTTTCTATCCGGTTGCTCGAATGTTAATTGAGGATAATCTAAAAAGTTAAAGCGAGGAAAATCAGTTTTAAAGCGATCTGGGTAAGTCAATGCAAATTGAATGGGTAATTTCATATCTGGTAAACCCATTTGAGCCTTCATACTTCCATCTTCAAACTGTACCAATGAATGAACAATAGATTGCGGATGAACGATAACATCAATCTGATCTGGTTTTAAATTAAACAACCATTTTGCTTCAATCACTTCAAGACCTTTATTCATCATAGAAGCCGAGTCAATCGTAATTTTAGCTCCCATCGACCAATTAGGATGTTTTAAGGCTTGTTTTAAGGTCACTTTTTCTAACTTTTCAGTAGTAAAACCTCTAAAAGGACCACCAGAAGCAGTTAAGTAAATCTTTTCAATTTTATTGTGAAATTCACCAACTAAACATTGGAAAATAGCTGAATGTTCCGAATCAACAGGATAAATATTAACCCCATATTCTTTGGCTAATTTCGTGATTAATTCACCAGCAACAACGAGTGTTTCTTTGTTTGCCAAAGCGATTGTTTTTCGAGCTCTAATAGCAGCAATTGTTGGCTTTAAACCTGCATAGCCTACAAGAGCAGTTAAAACCGTATGAACTTCATTAAATTCTACAACTTGTGATAACGATTCAGCACCTGTATAAACTGAGATATCAGTTTCAATTAAAGCTTGTTTTACTGATTCATATTTTGATTCATCACCAATAACTACCACATTAGGTTGAAATTTCAATGCTTGTTGAATCAATAAATCAGCATTTGATTGTGCCGTGATAACTTGTAAATCAAATAAATCCGGGTAGGATTCAATCACTTCCAAAGCCTGTGTCCCAATAGATCCTGTCGACCCTAAAATTGCTATGCCTTTTTTCTCACTCATAGTGCAAAAATAGGCGTATAATTTGAAATAGGAATAGTATTGGGATATATTCTTTAATCATCTTTTAGTATAAATCTCCCCTGCTTATTCCCCTCATGGGGAAAGTTAAAATACATTTCGAAACTTTTAAGTTTTGTGTCTGTATGACGCAAATTTAAGAGAACTTAATATTCTCTTCCTCAATAATATGATCTCCTTTTAGCTTCAAAAACACTTGAATCAAAGCAGCAACATCTTTTTCGCAATATATTTTAATCCGTTCTAAATCATTTTCTTCATAATAAACACGAGCTACATCAGCACCTGAAATATCATCTTTCGGTGTGGGAACATTGAAAATATTACATAATAAAGGCAAAGATGTGTAGGCTTTAAAATCTCCAAATTTCCACAATTCCATTGTATCAATGTGGTTGATTTCCCATGGTTTTTTTCCTGCAATGTTTAAAATTTTAGGCAATTTTATTTCATTAATTAACAGTCTTCTACAAATATATGGGAAGTCAAATTCTTTCGCATTATGTCCACATAAAATATGAAAAGCTGTGTTGTAATTTTCATTTAACAACTTACAAAATTGACGTAACAATGTTTCTTCATCATCATGATAAAAAGATTTTAAACGAATATGACGAACACCTAAAGAGTCAACATGAACAAAGCCAACAGAAATGCAAATAATTTTACCAAATTCAGCAAAAATACTCGAACGGCTGTCATAAGCTTCTTCGAAACGTGTTTCGTCACCTTGATGAATGCCTCGTGTTTTACTTAAAAACAATTGTTTCTTTGCATCATCAAGCTCATCAAAATTATAAACTTGTGGTGCTGTTTCTATATCTAGAAATAAAATTTTATCGAATTCAACTTTGTCTAACATAATCAAAACTAGAGTTATTTGTTAAGTAAATTTAGGTTTATTTTTTTCTTAATTTAATGAATTCCTGAATTTTTTCATTTTCAATAAGAACCGTTAAATTGTAATAAACAATCTTCCATTCGTTATTAGATTTCATCAGAATTCCACTTCCTCTACAACCTTCCATCCAAGTTGCTAAATCTTCATCAAACCAAACGATGGTCGTATCTGTTGAAAAATTCCAATACCTATTGGAAGGTGTAAAATCCCAAGCCTTTCCTTGATCGAAATAGGGTTTTGAGAAGGATGCAAACGCTTGTTTACTCCATCGTTCCTCTGGTGCTGTACCTAAAAACACAAAGCTCGAATCCATAAAATTAAAATACTGCTCAAAATTTGATTCACCTGCTGCACGATGCCATTGATTGACCAAAGAATCAAGGTTTTGACCATTTGATTGAAATAAAAAAAGAAGCGTAAAAATGAGAAGTATGTAACGATGCATTATTTATAATTTTAGCAAAATAAATTTAAGTAAAAAAATTAGAGTAATTAGATTATTAAGGTCAGGATTTTCTTCATTTTAATATTATAAATATTGCTGCTCTAATTCATTGATTTGTTAAACAAACAGTTTAATTTTTATTGATTAATTAGTGTTTAATTACTACTTTTACCGCGTGATAAAAGTAGGAAAGCTTTTTCCTTTTAAATAAAAAGAATTTATGAAATTTGGTGTTGTTACTTTTCCTGGATCAAACTGTGACGAGGATATGGTATATGTTCTACAAGATATTTTAGGACAAAAAGTTGAAAAATTATGGCATAAAGGCACAGATCTGAAGGGGGTTGATTTTGTCGTGCTTCCAGGCGGTTTTTCTTATGGAGATTATTTACGTTCAGGAGCTATTGCCAAATTATCACCAATTATGGGAGAAGTAATTAATCATGCAAATAAAGGTGGTTATGTCATGGGAATCTGTAACGGTTTCCAAATTTTAACTGAGTCTGGATTGTTGGATGGTGCTTTGCTTCACAATAACAATCAGAAATTTATTTGTAAAAATACATTTATCAAACCCGCTTCTTCTTCTGCAGCTATATCTAAAGGTATGGAGGATAAAGCGTACAAAATTCCAATTGCTCACGGTGAAGGGCGTTTTTATGCACCAGAAGATACAATTAAGAAAATTCAAGATAATGATCAAATCATTTTCCAATACTGTGATAGCGAAGGAAATGTTAAAACGGAAGAAAATCCAAATGGATCATTGTTAAACATTGCTGGAATTACAAATGCTGGTAAAAATGTTTTTGGTATGATGCCTCACCCAGAAAGAGCAGCAGATTACCAATTATCAAATGAAGATGGTAAAGTATTATTTGAATCTTTATTAAAATTCTGCTAACATAAACAACTACAAATGAAAGTATTACTTCTAGGTTCAGGAGGAAGAGAACACGCATTAGCTTGGAAAATAGCTCAAAGTTCTTCTTTAGAAGAATTATATATTGCACCAGGAAATGCTGGCACAAAACAACATGGAACAAATGTTTCAATGGATGTAAATGATTTTGAGTCAATCAAAACTTTTGTACTTGAAAAGGAAATAAACATGGTTGTTGTTGGACCAGAAGATCCGTTAGTAAATGGAATTTCTGATTTCTTCAAAGCTGATGAACAATTAAATAAGGTTCCTGTTATCGGACCAAGTAAAGAAGGTGCTCAGTTAGAAGGAAGTAAAGATTTTGCGAAGCAGTTCATGATGCGTCACAATATCCCAACAGCAAAATATGCAACTTTCACAAAAGACACCATAGAAGAGGGTAATAAGTTCTTAGCTTCAATGAAACCTCCATACGTTTTGAAAGCAGACGGATTAGCTGCTGGAAAAGGGGTGTTGATTTTAAATTCTTTGGAGGAAGCTCAAGAAGAATTGAAAAACATGTTAGCTGATGCCAAGTTTGGTGAAGCAAGTTCAAGAGTAGTAATTGAACAATTCTTATCAGGCGTTGAATTATCTGTATTTGTAATTACTGATGGAGAGTCTTTTAAAATTTTACCTGAAGCGAAAGATTACAAACGAATCGGTGAAGGTGACACAGGATTAAATACTGGTGGAATGGGTGCTATCTCTCCAGTTCCATTTGCTGATAATACATTTAAAGATAAAATCAAAAACCAAATCATTATTCCTACCGTTAAAGGAATAAAATCAGAAGGTATTGACTATAAAGGATTTATCTTTTTTGGTTTAATCAACGTTAAAGGAGAACCTTATGTGATTGAATACAATTGTCGTATGGGGGATCCAGAGACCGAAGTTGTTATTCCTAGATTGAAATCTGATATATTAGACCTTTTTGAAGGGGTAGCTACAGGAACATTATCGGAAGCTGATATTGTATTTGATGATAGAAGTGCTTGTACAGTAATGATGGTATCTGGTGGTTATCCAGAAAAATATGAAAAAGGAAAGCAAATTTTCGGAATTAATACTGTAAACGAAAGTATTATTTTCCATGCGGGAACAAAAGCAGATGGGCCAACTGTTGTATCAGCAGGAGGTAGAGTTTTAGCATTAACATCTTACGGAAAAAATTTGAAAGTTGCGTTGGATAAATCTTACGAAAGTGCAGATAAAATTGAATTCGATAAGGCTTATTACAGAAAAGACATCGGTTTTGATGTGCAATGATTTAAGTAACTAGTTCAATGGACCCCGAGCTGATAATTATTTTTGTTACATTAGTCTTTTCCGCATTTTTTTCAGGTACTGAAACTGCGTTTATCTCTTCGAACCGTTTAAAAGTTGAGCTTGATAAATCTAAAGGAAATTTTATTGGTAAAATCTTAGGTAGGTTTTATAAAAATGAATCAAGATTTATTGCCATGTTATTGCTTGGAAACAATATTTCTCTTGTGATTTTTGGTATTTCTGCAGCGACTCTATTAAACCCTGTAATTGTTTCTTGGGGTGTAGAAAGTCCAATTACCATTTTATTGATTCAAACAATTTTATCTACTTTACTGGTTTTAATAACTGCTGAGTTTCTACCTAAGGCTTTGGTACAAATTAATCCTAATTTTTTTTTAAAATACACCACAATTCCGGCCTTAGCGATTTATTGGATTCTATACATTCCAAATGAAATCATTCTATTTATAAGTAAGTTCTTTTTGAAGTTATTAAATGTAGATGAAGAAAATTCCGAAAAAGTATTTTCAAAAGTAGATTTAGAACATTACGTTCAAGACATCAATGAAAGAATAAAGGAAGAAGAAGATTTTGGAAACGAGATGCAAATTCTTCAAAATGCGTTAGACTTTTCAAACATCAAAGCAAGAGATTGTATGATTCCGAGAACGGAAATTATTGCAATTGATATTGATGATGAAATTCAAAAATTAAATGACTTATTTATTGAAGAAAAACTTTCTAAGATACTAATTTACAGAGATTCTATTGATAACATTATTGGTTACGCGCACTCCTATGCAATGTTTAGTCAACCAGATTCAATCAAACAAATCTTGATGCCAATTGCATTTGTTCCCGAAGCGATTCCAGGTAAAGAATTATTGGAATTATTTGCAAAACAATCAGGAAATATTGCTGTTGTAGTTGACGAATATGGAGGTACTGCTGGACTAATCACAATTGAAGATGTTGTAGAAGAAATATTTGGAGAAATCAAAGACGAACATGATGATGAGGATTTATTAGAAGAAAGCTTGTCTGAACATGAGTTTTTATTTTCAAGTCGATTAGATATTGATTATCTGAATGAAAAATATGATTTGGATCTCCCAGAATCAGATGAATATGAAACACTTGGAGGGCTCATAATTTCAGAGCTTGAAACAATTCCTGATGCTGGCACAATTTTAGCACTGGATAAGTATGAAATCTTGATTGAACAAGTGAGTGATAGAAAGATAGAAATAGTGAAACTTATTATAAAATAATTCGTATATTATTTGAACATTTTAATCTCCATACGTTATGAAAAATTTTAAACTGCTTTTACTTACACTAACTTTATTTATTTCTTACAGTAAAGTTTATGGTCAAAAAACTAGAATTGGAACTTTGGATAAAAAGTTGAATGAAATTTCTGGTTTGACTTTTATTAACGACTCTATTATGGTAGGTCATAATGATAGTGGTGATGGATCAAAGCTATACTTTATGAACGTCAAAGGTGAATTAAAGCACGAGTGTTTGATTGGAAATGCTAAAAATATTGACTGGGAAGACATAACTTATGATGGGTCAAAATATTTATATATTGCTGACTTTGGAAATAACGATAACAACAGAAAAGATTTAGTAATTTATAAAGTTGAAGCAGAAAAAGCATTAAATAATATTCAGGCAGATGCCAAAGAAATTAGATTTAATTATGAAGAACAAGTATCATTCCCTCCTAAAGATGATTCTTTGTTTTATGATGCAGAAGGTCTAGCTTATTACAAAGGTGATTTATACATTTTTACTAAATGTCGAACAAAGCCATACACAGGAATTAGTTTATGTTATAAAGTACCTACTGAAGAAGGCAACTATAACTTAAAAAAATCTTATGAAATTACTTTAGGTAAAGATGGATGGTGGAAAGATTCTAACACTGCTTTAGAGGCTCACAACGGAGTCTTCTATGTTTTAACTTACAATAGGTTAATCACTATGCGTTTAACAGAACAAGGGTTTGAGCAAATAAATGAATACTTGATGGAACCTATTTCTCAATTTGAAGCAGTTGCAATCAACTCTAATGGTGATATTTATCTAGCTGATGAAGAAAATACTTTGCTCGGTGGTGGAAATATTTATCAAGTAAAATTTTCTAAGAATCAAAAATAGATTGGTACTTTCAGATTACAAAGCTGTTATATTTGACATGGATGGAGTCTTAATAGACTCCGAACCTGTCTGGAAAATAGCTATGCAAGCAGTTTTTGATGAAGTTGGTTGTCCTTTAACAAAAAAAGATTTTCAAAAAACAGTTGGTTTACGATTAGACGAAGTAATTGACTATTGGTTCCATCAAATAGGATGGAAAGATTGTCCTCCTTCACAAGTCGAATCTAAGATAGTTTTAAAAATGGTAGAACTATTAACTGCGAGTGGTAAACCTTTACCAGGTGTTGTTGAAACGATTCACTACCTCAAAGCTAACAACTATAAAATTGGATTAGCTACATCTTCATACAGAGTATTAATTGATACGGTATTAAATGTTCTCGGATTAACTGAATATTTTGATTTTACTCATTCTGCAGAAGATGAACTATACGGTAAACCTCACCCTGCTGTATACTTAACCGTTGCTGACCGTTTGGGATGTAAACCTTCAGAATGTTTAGTTATAGAAGATTCACTGAACGGTATTATTGCAGCAAAAGCTGCTAAAATGAAAGTTGTCTGTATACCTGAAAAAACACACCATCCAGAACCTAAATTAATCATCGCTGATTTTCAGTATGATACTATGCTAAACTTCTTAACTGATAACAGCTAGAACATTTTTAGATCATAAAAATTTAACAAAAATTAAATTTTTACTTAAATACCCGGGTAAATACTTTTGCTATATTTGTGTGAATTAAAATTATAAAAAATGAGAATAGTTAGTTTTATAGTTGCAAGTGCTTTGTTAACTGGATTAGTATCTTTCAATAAGTCAAATGATGAGAAAGAAGAAAAGTATGTTTTAAATACTAAGAAATCATCATTGAAATGGAAGGGTGGAAAAAATGAAAATTATTTCCATATTGGAACTGTTGACTTTAAAGAAGGTCATATTGAAATGGAAAATGGAAAGATTGATGAAGGTGAGTTTGAATTGGATTTAACTTCAATTAAAGTTGTTGATGAAGGTTTACCAAAACAAAAAAGAGAGAACTTAGCTGGTCACTTGCAAACTGAAGATTTTTTTAACGTCGCAAAATATGCAACAGCTGAAGTAGAAATAAATGGGTATAAAGATGGAAAATTACACACCACTGTTACTGTTTTAGGTGTTCCTGTAACACAAGATGTACCTGTTACGCTAACTTCTTCAGATAATGGATTAACAATTGATGGAACATTTGATTTTGATTTTACGGCTGCAAATATTCCAGGTACTCAATTACAAGAAGGTGAAACAGAAAGAATTTCTCCTGTCTTTCACTTTGATTTACACCTAGAATTAACGAAATAAGCTTTGGTATAAAAACTAAGGAAGGGTGGGGTAACTCACCCTTTTTTTATTTCTTTGTATAAAGGTTAAATATATGTATAGTAAGTTTGATGCGATTATTTTTGATTTAGGGGGTGTTGTTTTAAATTTAGACTACCAATTAACGATTGATGCATTCAAGAAATTAGGGTTGGAAGATTTTGAAGCCATGTACACCCAAGCAAAACAGTCTGATTTATTTGATCGTTTTGAAACAGGTCAAATTTCAAGTCAACATTTTATCAATAAATTATTGCCTTTTCTTCCTAATGACGTGACTCCAAATCAAGTGGTTCATGCATGGAATGCTATGATTTTAGACTTTCCAATTGAACGTTTAAAATTCATTGAAAACCTGAATGTTAACCAACCAATTTATCTGTTAAGCAACACCAATGAAATTCATTTAGATGCTGTCAAAAGAGTTTTAGCAAAAGTTGTAGAAAAACCTTTATCAGACTATTTTACAAAAGTTTATTATTCACACGAAGTTCAACTAAGGAAACCTCATCACGAAATTTTTAAATTAGTTTGTGATGAAAATAAGCTTAACCCATCAAAAACATTATTTATAGACGACACATTAGGTCATATTGAAGGAGCGAAATCTTATGGATTAAATACGTTTCATTTAACTAATGAATATGTAATTGAGGATTTATAAACGTATCCAGAGATTAGTAAATAATAGTTTACATCCACTTTTTTTGAACACGTTTTCTTAACTTCTTTTTAAGTTGTTTTACAACGTCCTCTCTAGAATCGATATTCCCACATCTTATCATATCTGTAGCAACAAACTCACCATTTCGGTAAAAAGTAATTTCAAAACTGATGGACAGCATTTCTTCTTTATACAATGGAAATAAGTGACTTTCACGAATTGCGGTTTTAAAATTGGAATGACTTTCTGCAAATTTATACCTTTTATCATACCCTCGTACTGAAATAGTTAGATATGTATCAATTCCTTTAGCTTGAACAATATTGAGTATAGAATCATTTTCAAGGTGATAAACATCCGCACCAACTTTTAGAATATTTAATGATGGAATTGCTTTAATATCATTTTCAGAAAGAATTTCAGTCAATGCAATTTCGACTGAATACCTGTCTTCAGAGCGGTCAAGTTGACCAATAATAAGACCGTTCTTAAGGTTTAAATCTTTTATCTGAGCACTAACATTAAAAGATACTAAGATGGCTATTAATATGACGTTTAAGTTTTTCATTAAAATATTTCTTTAGCGATATTATATACTGCGTTTGAGTTAGACATTGTATAATAATGGATACCAGGCACACCTGCTTCTTTTAGCTCTTTTGATTGCGCGACACCCCATTCAATACCTACTTGTTCAACTTCAGCATTTGTTTTACATTTTAACAATTCATTCGACAGTTCATCTGGATAATCGATGTGGAAGAATTTTGGCAAGAATGAAATATGATTTAATGAGCGTATTGGTTTAATTCCTGGAATGATTGGTACATTTATACCGATATTTCTACATGCTTTTACAAAATCAAAATATTTTTGATTGTTAAAAAATAACTGTGTAACGATATATTCAGCACCAGCTTCAACTTTTTGTTTTAAATACTGTAAATCAGTAGTCAAATTCATTGCTTCGAAATGTTTTTCAGGATATCCTGCGACACCAATACAAAAATCAGTTGGTTCTAATTGAACATCATCCATGATGTAATTCCCTTCATTCATTCCTTTAATTTGGTTTACTAAGTCTAATGCAAAGGAGTGGCCATCTGGTTCAGGTCTAAAATTCGTTTCTGTTTTGATAGAATCTCCTCTTAAAGCAAGAACATTATCAACACCCAAAAACTGCAAATCAATCAATGCATTTTCTGTTTCTTCTTTACTAAATCCTCCACAAATTAGATGAGGAACAGCATCCACCTGGTATTTATTCATAATAGCAGCACAAATACCTACAGTCCCTGGACGTTTACGAATAGCAATTTTTTCAAGAAGGCCTTTTTCTCTTTCTTTATAGATGTATTCTTCTCTATGATAAGTAACGTTAACAAAAGGTGGTTTGAACTCCATCAAAGGGTCAATTCCTTCATAAATTGATTGAATGCTTTTTCCTTTTAATGGAGGTAAAATCTCAAGTGAGAATAAGGTCTCTTTTGCTTGTTTAAGATGTTCTGTTACTTTCATTTTAAATTAAAATAGAATACAAAGATAAATGAAATATTAAATTTAAATTACTCTACTTAATTAATAGATTAATAATTTTTAAATCCATTGGTGTTGTTACTTTTATATTTTCTTCATTACCCTCAACTAAGTATATTTGATGCCCGTTTTCTTCAACTAGCGATGCGTCATCTGTTATATTAGAATGATAAGGCTGGTCGTAAGCATTTTTGATGATCGTTTTTGTAAAAAATTGTGGTGTTTGAACACTAACAAAGTTTACTCTTGGAACTGCTTTAGAAACTTCTTGTTTTAATTCTCGAATAGATTCTTTAATAGTTAAAACAGGAATTACAGCTTTATACTCTGATAAGTTCATAAGACACCTTTCAATTGTATTATGGCTTACAAGAGGTCTAACGCCATCATGAACACCAATAAAACTTTCTGTACAATGTGAAAGTGCGTTTTTAATTGAATCATAGCGCTCTATTCCACCATCAATTACTTGATGTTTGATATCAAATTTGTATTGTTGAATTAATCCCTCCCAAAATGAAATCCAATCAGAAGGTAACGTAATAAGTATTTGACAATTTGGATTATAAGTATAAAACTGCTCAATAGTGTGCATTAAAATAGGCTTTCCTTTTACTTCAATAAATTGTTTAGGAATATTACTTCCCATTCTTTTACCTATACCTCCAGCGGTTATAATGATTGAAAAATTATGACTCATTTGCAAAAAAAAAAGGTTGCTTATCTGAGATAAACAACCTTAAAATTTATAATTTGTAATGTATTATTTAATTTGATTTGGATTTTCATCTGCCTCTTTGTTAAATTTCTTTTGCCAATTTAACCAATAAAACAAACCAACAAATCCCATAACGATTAACGAGTAGTTGAAAATATTTCCAACATTATCATAAAATTCGAATGGTGCACCATACATGAAATCTCCAATTGAAATAAATACGTCTCTTGAACTCATATTCTAAAATTTATAATACAAATTAAGTAAAAAAAAATAACAATAGAATGAACTTTCTAAACAAATAACATTTTTTAATCCATTTTGTTGTGTTGCTCTAGTGCTAAAGTTAACTCTATAAAATCCTCTACACTTAGTTTTTCTGGCCGGTTTTGCAGAAAGGAATGTGTAAATTCTTCTTTTTTAACTAAGGATTTAATTGAGTTGCGAATTGTTTTTCTACGTTGGTTGAAAGTCGCTTTAACCACTTGAATAAACAATTGCTCATCACAGGGTAACTTTTCTCTACTATTTCTAGTACAACGTATCACTCCAGATTTAACTTTTGGGGGAGGATTAAACACATGTTCATCTACTGTAAAACAGTATTCAATGTCGTAAAATGCTTGTAATATAACACTGATTACACCATATTGTTTTGACCCTGGTTTTTCTGCTAATCTTAAAGCAACTTCTTTCTGAAACATTCCCGTAATTTCGGGAATTTGATTACGGTATTCTAAACATTTAAACATGATTTGCGAAGAAATGTTGTAAGGGAAATTACCAACAACAGCAAAGGGTTTGTCTCCAAAAATAGTTTCAAATTTTGTTTTTAGAAAATCATTCGGATGGATTTTACCATGTAAAAGAGGATAATATTCATTTAAATAAGCAATTGATTCTGTATCAATTTCCATAACATGAACATCTAGCTCTTTTTGTTCTAGAAGAAAAGCAGTTAAAGCACCCATTCCTGGACCGATTTCTAGTACAGTTTTACATTCTTTATGACTGCTGAACTGATTAGCAATTTTATGACAGATGTTTTTATCTGTTAAGAAGTGTTGGCCAAGGTGCTTTTTCGCTTTTACTTTATCCATTACTTTTTAAATTCTTCAATTACAGATAACGTTGTTCTAAATGCTGCGAATCTTCCTTCGTATTTTTTAGTATGTTCTTCTTGTAATTCAGTAGCATGATCTTTCTCGTATGCTTTAAATGTAGCCTCATCAGGAGCCAAATAAGTTATAGCATAAGTTAATCCTCCTTGTTCTTCTCCATGAACTCTTGAAATTCTACTTTCTAAGAAACAACCTGTTTGCATAACATCTGGAATGTGGTTTTTACGCATCCATTCCAACCATTCTTGTTCTATTTGTGGGTCTATACTAACCGTTACATTATATAATAACATCTTATAATTTCATTTCTGGTACAATATCTGGAATAACTAAGTCCCCCTCAGTTTTTGATTGAATCTCTTCAATTGTTACACCAGGAGCTCTTTCAATTAAATGAAACTTTCCATTTTTAATTTCCATTACTGCTAATTCGGTAACTACTTTTTTTACACACTTTACACCTGTTAATGGTAAAGTACATTCTTTTAAGATTTTAGAAACACCTGCTTTATTTGAATGCATCATAGCTACGATAATGTTTTCAGCAGAAGCAACTAAATCCATAGCTCCACCCATTCCTTTAACCATTTTTCCTGGAATTTTCCAATTGGCAATATCTCCATTTTGAGAAACCTCCATTGCTCCTAATACTGTTAACTGTACATGTTGTCCACGTATCATTGAAAATGATGTCGCTGAATCAAAGAAAGATGCACCAGGAACAGTAGTAATCGTTTGTTTCCCTGCGTTAATTAAGTCTGCATCTTCTTCTCCTTCAAAAGGGAAAGGACCCATACCTAAAACTCCGTTTTCAGATTGAAACTCTACTTCAATTCCTTCAGGAATATAGTTTGCTACCAAGGTCGGTATACCTATCCCTAAATTTACATACCATCCGTCTCTTAACTCTTGAGCAATTCGTTTTGCAATTCCGTTTTTATCTAAAGCCATTTTATTTAATTTGTTAATTTGAAAATTTGTTAATTTGAAAATGTAGACGTACTTCGTTTAGATGAAGCTATAATTTTGTTTGAAATTTTAGAGATTACTGTTAAATCTTCTAAAAGTTTATCTTCAAAAGGATAATATTTTGATGCTTTACAAATTTCTAACCAATACGTCGTCTCATCAATCTCTTTGGCTGCAATTTTAAATTTATGTATAAAATCTCCTTTCGATTCAGCATTTTGTGCCTCTCTAATGTTTGCACCAATTGAGGTTCCTGATTTGAGTAATTGCCGAGCAATGATATATTTATTTTCTTTTTCTAATAATTCACAGAAGTTTACAATTTGCAAAGCAAATTCAAAACTTAATTTAACAATTATATTTTCTGTGTCATTCCTCATTTTCAAATATTCAAATCAGCACATTTTCAAATTATTTTTGTCTAACTGTTCGTTGTTCGATTCGTTTTTCGAATTTTTCTCCTTTGAAAATACGCTGAACAAAAATTCCTGGTGTATGAATTTCGTTTGGGTCTAATTCTCCTGCAGGAACTAATTCTTCAACTTCTGCAATTGTGATTTTACCTGCAGTTGCCATCATTGGGTTAAAGTTTCTAGCAGTTGCTTTATATACTAAATTCCCCTCGGTGTCTCCTTTCCAAGCTTTAACAATTGCGAAATCAGCAGTTAATGCTGATTCTAAAATATGAGGTTTCCCATTAAACTCTCTTACTTCTTTTCCTTCAGCTACCTCTGTCCCGTAACCAGCGGGAGTGAAAAACGCAGGGATACCAGCACCACCAGCTCTACATCTTTCAGCAAGTGATCCTTGAGGAATTAAATCAACTTCTAATTCTCCAGACAACATCTGACGTTCAAATTCATCATTTTCTCCAACGTAAGAACTAATCATTTTTTTGATTTGTTTTTGTTGTAATAATAACCCAAGTCCAAAATCATCAACTCCTGCATTATTTGAAATACATGTTAGTTCTTTTGTTCCCTTTTTAACTAATTGATTTATAGAATTTTCTGGAATTCCACAAAGCCCAAAACCACCTAACATAAGCGTCATTCCGTCTTCGATTCCTTTCAATGCTACTTCTACGTTATCTACTACTTTATTCATATCTTTTTTATATTAAAAATCAAAAATAGGTCCGTTTATTGGCTCTTTAGGAGCGTTCAAAGTATCTTTATCATCTTTTGGAAGATATTCTCCATCACAATAATAACCCGTATTAATCGTATAATTTATTGGTTCTTCAAATGATTCTGATGAGATTTCAATTTTAGGATCTTTGTATACTTTTTGCATGTAATAACCATATATTGGCAATGATGTTCGTGCTCCCTGTCCAAGTGTAGTAGACCTAAAATGAACACCTCTATCTTCAGCTCCAACCCATACTCCAGTAACTAATTCTGGTGTAATACCGATGAACCAACCATCCGAGTTGTTTTGAGTAGTACCTGTTTTGCCAGCTGTAGGTACAAGGATATTACCGTATGGCCTATTTAACCTTAATCCTATACCTGTCCCTCTTGTTACAACACCTTCCATCATTTTAACCATTGTGTAGGCTACTTCAGCACTTAGGACTTCTTTTGAGTAAGAATTGGCGTTGTAAATCACATTCCCATTTCTGTCTTCAATTCTTAAAATCGTAGTTGGCCTTACATAAACACCTTTATTAGCAAAAGTAGACTGTGCACCTACTAAATCTAATAAAGATAAATCCATTGACCCTAAACACATTGCTGGCACAATATCGTGTTTTGTTAACTTTATATCCATATTAGCTAGTAATTTAGCAATAGTTTGAGGCCCAGCTTTTCCTCCCATTTTTTGCATTACTCCTACTGTAATGTTATTTTTTGATCCAGCTAACCCCCTTGCAGCAGAACATAAACCCCCTGTTAATTCACTTGAGGTTCTCGGACACCAACGTTTAACTAAATTGCCGTCATCATCTAAAATATCAACGCAATGTTCAACATCTGGAAATAAAGTACATGGTTCTACAACCCCCATTGATAAAGCAGCTGCGTAAACAAAAGGCTTCATCGTTGATCCAACTTGTCTTTTTCCTAAGTTAACATGATCATATGCAAAGTGGTCAATATTTGCACCACCTACCCAAGCTTTTACAAATCCGGTTTGAGGTTCAATAGAAATTAAGCCTGAATGTAAAAATGATTTGTAATAACGAATTGAATCATTTGGGGTCAAAATTGTGTCAACTTCTTTTACATAACCATCTTTTTTAGTTCCTTTCCAGGAAAATACTCTCATAGGAACAGGAGTATTGAAAGCTTTTAACATTTCTTCGTTACTTATCCCTGCAGCATTCATAGATTGGAATCTAGGACTATTTCTTCTCGCATTAGCCATAATGCGATTGATTTGAGTTTTCGTTAAAGTATTCGAAAATGGAAATGATTTTACACTTTTGTTATTATTATCAAATTGTTTCTGAAGTTTTTGTGCTAAATGTTTTGACATTGCATTTTCTGCATATTCTTGCATTTTAACATTGATGGTCGTATAAATCTTCAAACCATCACTATAAATATTCCATCTTGTACCATCTTCTTTTTTGTACTTCAAACTTCCGTCTTCATTCTTTTCTGCAAATAAATGTTTCAATTGCTTCCTTAAAGCTTCCCTGAAATATGGTGCTTTCCCTCTTTTATGATCAACTGGTTGGTAAGAACACATTAATGGTAATTCAACTAAGGAATCGTATTCTTTTCTTGTTAAAATATATTTTAATGCTTCATTATTCGCATTACTATTTTTTAACCATTGAAATAAAACTTGATTCCTTCTTTTTAAAGCTCTTGAGCTATCTTGAGATCGTTTTTGTTTGATTTCAAAAAGTGTAATTTCTCTTTCGTCAACTTTCTTACGGTTAGCTAAATAAGACCTATAGTTCCTCACTTCATAAGTGTGTGGGTTGTAAAGTGTAGGGTTCTTACACATTCCGACAAGCATTGCAGCTTCCTCTTTTTTAAGATCTTTTGGTTTTTTATTGAAATATACACGTGAAGCATTTTCAATACCTACTGCATTATATAAAAAATCAAATTGATTTAAGTACATCGTGATGATTTCTTCTTTCGTATATCTTCTTTCTAACCTAGTAGCTATGATATTTTCACGTGCCTTCTCATTGATTCTTGTAAAAGCTCGACCAATTTTACCCCCCCCTATGGAAATCGACTCACCATTCGCTCTTGCAATGGATTCTCTCTCACGTTGCTGAAGTGTATATAGTAATTTAGCTAATTGTTGTGAAATCGTAGAAGCTCCACCAGCTCCACCAACATTTACTATCGCTCTTGTTAATGCTTTGAAATCTACCCCAGAATGTTCAACAAAGCGTTCATCCTCTGTGGATATCAAGGCGTCAAAAACGTAAGGTGAAATATCATTATAAGTTGCGCTTGTTCTATTCACTTTCCAGTACCTTCCTAATTCTGTATTTCCGTCATCTGAATATACAACAGAAGCTAATAACTCAGGTGGGTTGTCAAGTAGACCTACAGGAGGAAGCGATTCATCTGGTTGGAATAATAGCAATCCACTTACTAGGATTAAAGGAAACAACCCAGCGGTCCAAAGCAGAAACGTTAAAAGTTTTGGACTGATTATTTTTTGCTGATTTTTATTTTTTCCCATTATATTTCTAACAAAGTTGATGTAAAATTAAAAAAATCTATGATTTTAAACGATGAAAAGTATCGCTTATTATTGAAGCATATAAGTTCGTTGACTATCTAATTTCAATAAGATAAAAATAAACATTGAGAAAGCCATCATTGAGGAACCTCCATAACTAAAAAATGGAAGGGGAATTCCAATTACTGGTGCGAATCCAATATCCATTCCTATATTTACAGCAAAATGATAAAATAAAATCATTGCAACTGTGTAGGCGTATACTCTTACGAATTTTGATCGTTGCCTTTCAGCTATAATTATGATTCGGAACAGCATAACCATGTAAAGTATTATTAGGATGATTGTTCCCATAAAACCCCATTCTTCTGCAAAAGGACAAAAGATGAAATCTGTTTCGCTTTCAGGAACATGGTTACTTTCTACTGATGCAACGGTTGCTTTTTTATAACCTTTACCAAACATTCGACCTGATCCAACAGCAGCCATTGCTCTGTTTCGGTTATAATCCTGTCCATCGGGATCTTCTCTTAAACCTAAAAACAATTCAATGCGGTCTTTTTGGTGTTTGGCTAAACCTTGAAACAAGAAGTTTACACTCGAAGAAATAATTAAACTTAATATAAAACCGATTGCAACAATCAACATGGCTTTTTTTCGATCTCTTTTCGAGGAAACATTTCGTAAAACAAGTAAAACAATCAATGAGAAAATGACTAACGAGATAAAAACACCAAAAAATCCAGGTATTTCTAAATCAGGAAACAAATCAAATGTAATCACGTTGTTACTTACTAATAACGTAACTAATGACAAAAATACTACAGCAAATAAAATGGGAATGAAGTGACTACCGACCCACGTTTGTTTAAATTTGATACCCGGAAGTAAATTCACCACTTTTAAAAGTAAAGGATCGTAAGTAATACCTTCACGGTACATCACAAATAAAAAAGAAGTAAATACTATAAAAGTTCCAGCATCAGGTTGCAATAAAATTAATACCATTGGAATAATTATTATCACATTAGCAATCAGAACTGTTTGAATGTTTTGTTGTTTAATATTAACACTACTTATAAAGCGAGCAAGTAATAATGATGTGCCAATCTTTGCAAATTCAGCTGGTTGTATCCCAAATGTACCTATTCCTAACCATGCTCTAGCACCATTTTTGGCCGGCATAAAAAGAACTATTACTAAAAGAAGTAAAGTAAAGCCATAGATTGGAACAGCAAATTTTCGATAGATATCTGCATCAATAAGAAATACAAGCATACCAAGAAAGAGTGAAACGAAAACCCAAACGACTTGTTTACCATATTTTTGAGAAAAATCAAACAAGTTTGGATGGTCGGGATCAAATGCTGTTGAATAAACTGTTGCAACTCCCATTATCATTAACAGTAGATAAACGGAAAGGAGTAACCAATCAACATTACTTGTTATTTTATCGCCTCTTCTCATTCGTACAATTTCACTTCTAAGATTCTTTTTTCTTTTCTCTTTTCTGTAATTTCTCTTTTCAAGTATTTTTCAATCATTAAACTAGCAATAGGAGCTGCCCATGTTCCTCCAAATCCTGCGTTTTCAATAAATACTGAAATAGCAATTTTAGGCTCTTTCATCGGAGCAAAAGCCAGAAATACTGAATGATCTTTATGCGGTTTATTTTCAACAGTACCTGTTTTACCACAAACTACAATGTCTTTTAACCTTGCTCTTCCTGCTGTCCCTCCTTCTTCATGAACCACTTTGTACATACCTTCATGGATTACATCAAAATGTTTAGGATCAATTTTCGTTATGTGTTTTAACTTAAATTCTTCTAATGTTCCATTCTTACCGATTGACTTCACAAAATGTGGCGTATAAAACCAACCTTTATTTGCAATCATTGCTCCAACATTTGCCATTTGAAGCGGAGTTAATTGAACTTCACCCTGACCGATAGATATTGAACGAATTGTTGAAAAAGCCCATCGATGATGACCATACCATTTGTCATAATAAGATGAATTTGGTATTAAACCTGGTGATAAGCCATTGATATCTGTTTTAAAACGAAAACCTAAACCAAAGCCTTTCATATATTCATACCAAAGATCTAACCCAATTTCAGAATCTTCAAAGATGTTTTTACTTTTTCCTTGTTGGATAATTCTTTTAGTTAATGCATAATAATATGGGTTACAAGATGTTTTTATAGCATCTGGTAAATTTTGGGCACTTGGATGATTATGGCATCCAACGACGGCCTTATTGCAGGGGAATCCCGTGTTTGGTTTAACAACACCTTCTTGTAAAGCAATTAATGATTGTAATAATTTAAAAATTGAACCTGGAGGATATTGAGAAGCCAACGGTCTTGGGTAAAGCGGTTTATCCTTTTCCCTTAATAGTTTTGGATAATTCCTTGAAATATTTCTTTTACCTACTAATAAATTAGGGTCAAAAGATGGTGATGAAACTAAAGCTAAGATCTCACCTGATGATGGTTCAATAGCAACGATACAACCTCTTTTACCTTTCAACAACTTTTCTCCGTATGCTTGTAAATCAATGTCTAAACCCAACAATAGTTTTGGACCTTGTTGAGCCAAAGTATCGTATTTACCATTCATATATGGTTTAATATCGTTATTCATTGCAGAAGTAACAATATATCGAATTCCTTTTGTGCCTCTTAATTCTTTTTCGTAGTAGCGCTCAATTCCTGATCTGCCGATATTATCACCTGCTTTATAAAAGGCATCTTTTTCAATTTCTTCACGGTAAACTTCTGATAAATAGCCAAATATGTTAGCTCCATGCGGATAAGTATAACTTCTCATACTAGTAATTTCTTCAAAAAACCCCGGAAAATCTTCTAATCGTGCAGCAATATTCGCAATTTCGTCCAGCGTCATTTCTTTTATGAAAGGGTAAGCTCGACTTTTACGATAATTTAAAGTTGTTTTACCTGTATGAGGGTTATAATATTTTCCTTCTCCTTTTACAATTTCCTTGAAACGCTTTTTTACATCTTCTTTCGACCAACCGATTAACTCAGCAAACGCAATCGTATCAAAATCTTTCATATCAGCTTCTCGCATCATCAGATTGTAATATGTGCGATTGGATACTATTTTTTTATTATTGCGATCGTAAACTGCGCCACGAGGTGGATTAATTTCTTTTCTTTTTTCAGCAATTTGCTGTGCTCTCAATGCCCAACTATCATCGATTACTTGCATGTAAAATAATCGAATGGCATAGATAAAACCTACAACAAAAATGAAGGTAAAAATTACATATCTGCGCGCATCAAAATTCATCGTTCTTTTGGCTTAGAAACAAAAATGATTTGAAGAAGAATAGACAATAAGAATGATAAAGGAACACTTAATATTGTCTTTTGAAGTACAAAGAAAAACTCTCTGATATTAAATATCTCTAAAATAAAAAACCATAAATGGTGTATTATTAAAAGAATGCCAAAAACTGATATAAACCATCGTTGTCCCATTTCAAAAATAGAAGCTTCTTTCAACGGGTCGTAACCATCTCGTGAAGAAAAAAGGTTAAAAATAATGGGACGAAAATATGCTACTACAAGTAGGGAGGAAGTGTGTAAACCAAAGGTGTTTGAAATCGAATCAATACTAATTCCCATGATAAATGCAAGTAGTAATAAAACAGGAACAGAAGTTTCAAAAGGTAATAGCAAAATAAATAATGGATACGCCATAATTTGAATTCCAAAACCAACTTCTAATTGGTTAAAAACCAGTGCTTGTATTAAAACAAATAGTACAAAACGAATGATATGTGTAACAAAATTATTCATCTTTGATTTATTCTCCTGGAATTGTTTCTTCTAATTTATCTTGTTCTTCTTTCAAAAGATTTTTAATTACATAAGCATTTTGAACTTTTCTGTAATCTTCAGAAAAACGAATAGTAATATCCCACAATGGTTTACCTTCAATTTGCTTATATGAACTAACATATCCAACCAACATTCCTTTTGGAAAAATTGTTGATCCTCCTCTTGTAATAACTTTCATCCCTTTTTTTACTTTCATATCGTTTGAGATACCACTTATTGTTCCCATACGAGCATCCCTTCCTTTCCATTTTAATAAACCGAAAGCACCTGAGGATTTCAAAATTACGTCGATATTAATATTTTCTGTCAATACTGATTTTACAACAGCATAATGTTTACTAGTCGTATGAATAACACCAACAATACCTGCTCCTGAAAACACACCCATTCCTCTTTTTATACCCTGTAAACTTCCAATATTTAAAGTAAAGAAATTATTTCGCTTGTTGGTAGTAGCGTTGATGACTTGACAAGGAATATACTCGTATTGATGATGATAAGTAGTATCATTGATTTTAACTGTTTTATCATCAACCTTAATGAAGCTTTGGACATTTTCATTCCTTAACCTTATATTTTCATCTTGAAGATTTTTGTTGTTTTCGCCTAAGTTCCAATATCTGGTGATACTATTTTCAATTTCTAATAATTTACCCGTAACCATTGAAGCGCTAGTGAGGTATTGAAAACGTGGGAAGTTAAGGTAAGTGAAGTACGTAGACAATGCAAAAATTTGGAGCAAAACGAACAGAAGGAAAATTCTAAAACGTCTAAAAAAAGCTATTAAATTATGCATTTCATTTATTAAAAAATGTCCTGATAATTACTTATCAGGACGAATTATAATTTTGAATAAAAATTAATCTCTAATCAAGAATTGATAGCGATCAATATTCTTAAGTGCAATACTTGTTCCTCTTGCAACAGCTCTAAGTGGATCCTCAGCAATATGAACTGGTAATTTAGTTTTAGCAGAAATACGTGCATCTAAACCTCTCAACATAGATCCCCCTCCTGCTAAATAGATACCTGTCTTGTATATATCTGCTGATAATTCAGGTGGTGTCATTTCTAAAGCACTATGGATAGCCTCTTCAATTTTACATATCGTTTTGTCTAGAGCGTATGCAATTTCAGAGTATGTTACAATAATTTCTTTAGGAATACCAGTCATTAAGTCACGTCCATGTACAGCCATGTCTTCTGGTGGACTGTCTAGTTCAGGAACAGCTGACCCAACTTGAATTTTGATTTGTTCAGCAGTTCTTTCACCAACTAAGATATTATGTTGACGACGCATATATTCTTCAATATCAGAAGTAAAATCATCACCAGCAATACGGATAGATTTATCACAAACAATACCACCTAATGCGATAACAGCAATCTCTGATGTTCCACCACCTATATCAATAATCATGTTACCCATTGGTTCTTCAACGTCGATACCGATACCTAATGCAGCAGCCATTGGTTCATGAATCAAATAAACTTCTTTTGCCCCAGCATGTTCAGCTGAATCTCTTACAGCGCGTTTCTCAACCTCAGTAATTCCTGAAGGGATACAAATTACCATTCTTAAAGCAGGGTTGAAAATTCGTTTCCCAGGACTAATCATTCTAATCATCCCACGAATCATTTGCTCAGCACACTGGAAATCAGCAATTACACCGTCTCTTAATGGCCTAACTGTTTCGATTAACTTGTGTGTTTTTCCATGCATTTGTTGCGCTTTTTTTCCAATCGCAACAATTTTCCCTGTTTGAATGTCACGCGCTACAATTGATGGCTCATCAACAACAACCTTATCATTCATTATGATAAGCGTGTTAGCTGTTCCTAAGTCAATTGCAATTTCTTGCGTTAAAAAGCTAAATAATCCCATATCTTATTGCTATAAAAAGCTATTGTTCTGATCTAATATAACGTAAAAATAGATTTTTTTTTGAATCTACACTTACGAAAATAAAAAATTAATGTTTAAAATGCCTATTTCCAGTAAAAACCATTGACATTTGATGCTCATCACAGTAATTGATAGATAATTCATCTTTTATTGAGCCACCAGGTTGAATTACTGAAGTGATACCCGCCTTATCCGCGATTTCAACACAATCAGGGAAAGGGAAGAAAGCATCTGATGACATAACAGCACCTTTCAAATCAAACCCAAATGATTGTGCTTTATGGATAGCTTGAGACAACGCATCTACTCTTGATGTTTGCCCAGTTCCACAAGCTAATAATTGGTTATCTTTAGCTAAAACAATTGTATTTGACTTTACATGTTTTACAATTTTATTAGCAAATAATAAATCATTAATTTCTGATTCAGAAGGAGTTAATTTAGTTCTTGATTCTAAATTTTCTTTTGTTTCAGTGATTAAATCTTTATCTTGTTCTAATACTCCATTCAAAATTGTTCTGAATTGTCTTTTAGGTAATTCAACTTCTTTTTGAACTAAAATAATTCTATTTTTTTTGCTTTTCAATAATTCTAATGCATCAGCATCAAAGCTAGGTGCAATTACTACTTCACAGAACAATTCATTAATTTCTGTTGCAGTAGCCATATCAATTGTTGTGTTAGCAATTAAAATACCACCAAAAGCACTAACTGGATCTGAAGCTAAAGTTGCTACATAAGCCTCTTTCAATGTTGGCCTGATTGCTAATCCGCAAGGATTGTTGTGTTTTAAAATTGCAAAAGTTGGCGCTTCGTTTTTAAATTCATTCATTAAGTTTACTGCAGCATCAACATCTAGTAAATTATTGAAGGACAACTCTTTTCCATGCAGTTTATCAAACATAGCATCTAAATCACCATGAAAAATTCCTTTTTGATGAGGGTTTTCACCATATCGTAAAATTTGTGATTGTTGAATGCTTTGCTTGAACAATTCTTTTTCTCCTTGATTGAAGTAATTAAAGATGTGAGTATCGTAGTGAGAAGATACATTGAAAGCGTCTCTTGAGAATGATTTTCTTTGTTCCAAAGTTGTATAACCATTTCCGTTTTCTAAAATCTCTAAAAATTCAGCATACTGAGATTGACTAGGGATGATAACGACATCTTTAAAATTTTTCGCTGCTGCTCTAATTAATGAGATACCACCGATATCAATTTTTTCAATGATTTCAGTTTCTTCTGCTCCTGATGCAACTGTAGCCTCAAAAGGATATAAATCAACTATCACTAAATCAATTTCAGGAATTTCATATTCAGCAATTTGAGCTTGATCTTCATGTAAATCTCTACGGTTTAATATCCCCCCAAAAATTTTCGGATGTAATGTCTTAACTCGTCCACCTAAAATTGAAGGATATGATGTTAAATCTTCTACTCGCTGAACTGGTACATCTAATGATTCAATGAAAGACTGTGTTCCTCCTGTAGAATAGATTGTAACATTTTGTGCATGTAAGGCTTTGATAATAGGCTCTAAACCTGATTTGTCAAAAACTGAAATTAAAGCCGAAGTAATTTTTTTTGTTGTACTCATTTTACATTTTAAAATAAAAACGCAAAGTTACTTTATTTTATGCTATTTGAAAAGAATGAGTTTGAGTATTTTATAAACTAGATTTTAACAATTGATTTTAATATTGTCTTTCCTTCTTTTGATATTTTGATATGATAAACACCATGTGCAAGATTTGAAAGACTAATCGAAGCTTTTCCATCGTTCATTTTAACTTCGTTAACAATTGTTCCAACAACGTCGATTACTTGAATAGAATAATTAGCTACGTCAATCGATTCGATAATAACAATATCGTTTGTAGGATTCGGATATACGTTAACTTTCTCATCTAAAGTTATTTCACGAACAGCAGCTAAAGAACAAGGGTTATCAGACCCATCCATTGTTTTTTCTCCGGTGTTTTCCGGATCGAGATATGTAGCCAGCCTTTGATTAGCACTTGTTCCATTTCCGGACCAATGATAAGATAATTTTCCATAATAATCTGGATAAGTTGGTGTATTACAGTAGGAAGAGCCTCCTGTTAAAGTTCCAACTATTCTTGAATCTCCATTATTGTGAGTAAATATGGGTGAACCTGAAGATCCTCCCTCAGTAATTCCATGCCCATTTGTTGTCGAAACCCAATTTACAACCCAGTGTGTATTATTTTGAATACCTCCATATGTATCCGAATAAACAGCAGAATTATAAGTGGAAATTTTCTTGATATCTCCTGATGGGTGATGGATTCCAACTCCTTCAGAAGATGCTGAGTTATTAGCGTCCCAGCCATTCCAATAAGCATTAAAGTCATTAGATTTTAAACGTTCGATTGTTGTAGCCTCTGTTGCAGTAGTTCCTAATTGGACCAATAAAAAATCTGAACCAGAATCTCCTCCGTTATCATTTGAATCAGCCAAACGAACACAACCCGTGATATAGTTGCTTGCAAGCGAGCCTGATGATGTTGGGTTTGAACAAGATGATGATTCATAGTTAAAAAAGAATTGCCACAATTTCATATCGTTTGAGGATGTATTAATACCACAATGTAAAGCCAATAAAAATAGGGGCTTGCAATCTTTTGCTTTGTTGTTAACTAAAGAACCTGAACAATAGCCAGCTGTGTTACCTTCTATAATATATATTCTTGCTACCCCTCTTTTTTCATCTTGATATTCATCTCCCTCTGAACAATTTACATTCACTTCACAATATGCAGATTCATTGATTTTTTCTTTTGACCTAACAGTTGAACGATAATTGTAAAATACTCGATCCAATTCAATTTCAGAGTTTGTTCCATATTCATCCTCAACCAATGTCAAAATTGCTGCATCTCCTTCGCACATTGAAATGATTTGTTGCCAGTCGTCTAGAACATCATCACTTGTGAAAATTTTGGAGATTTTCTCACCTTTTTTATTTTCAACCCAAAATGAAGCATTACCATGCAATACAAACTTTTTGAAAACAAATGATAATGATTCAGCTCCTTTTTGAGTGATAGAGACCTGCCATTTTCTAGCTCTATTAGCAAGCGTAGACCATGTTCCTTGATTGGAATTGTTTAATTGAAAGTTTGTTGCAACCCCTACCCTGTATAACATTCCTGCCTTATCTCTTTCAAGGTCTTCTTTTACTAAAGCATTTAAATCTGGTGATACTAAATCGAAATGTTGTACTGGGATTTTAGCTGAAAAACTGAAGTTAATTTGTAATGTTATGAATAGCGTTAATGCAATTCTTGCTGTTAGAATTGTAATTTTTTTGTTCATAGTTTTATTGTTTTAGCTGTTCAATTTAGTCATTCTATTTGTAATTCGCTGATTTTTCGTTAAAATTGTTGAATTATTGAGTGAACTGTAATTATTTCTTTATGAGTAAAATTGTTCTAGTCGAAGATGAGAAAAGTTTATCTGAAATGATCCGTCTCAATTTAGAGTTGGATGGTTTTCAGGTTGATGTTTATGATGATGGGCAACAAGTTATTGATAATCTCGATAAGATCGTCCATTCAGATATTGTGATTTTGGATGTAATGTTACCACATGTTAATGGTGTTGATATCTGTAAAGCAATACGAAAAATATCAAAAGTTCCTATTTTATTTTTATCAGCAAAAGGAACTACAACAGATAAAATCACAGGACTTAAAGCTGGTGCGAATGACTATTTATCGAAGCCCTTCGATTTAGAGGAATTATTGTTGAGAATTCAAAATTTATTACCTGAATCAGAAACAAATGAAATTAAGATTGGACAATATACTGTTCATTTCAATACTTTTGAGATTCATGATGGAACAAACAACGTGATTTCGGTTTTAAATAAACGAGAAATTGAACTTCTTAAATTATTTGCCGAAAAAAATGGTCAAGTTATTCCACGTGATGAAATTCTAGATCGTATTTGGCCTGATCAATATCCAACATCTAGAACGATTGATAATTATATCCTGGCTTTCAGAAAGTTATTTGAAGAAGACCCTAAAAATCCAGTTTATTTTCATTCGGTAAGAGGGGTGGGATATAAGGCTAGTTTCTAAATGTTGTCAACTATTTTAAAATTAGAGGTTAGGTTTAAGGTGGTATCAAAGTAATAATCGTATTTATTTTTAGTAATCATATCCCTCAAAAATTAACATACTATAACAGCTAAACGTTAAAAGCTAATCACTATTCGAATGTAAATCATTAAATTTGTTGCACATAAATGAACATGACAGAAGATAAAGACAAATTAAAGCAATTAAGATACGATACTGCTTACCTGCGAATGGCTAAAACTTGGAGTAGTTTATCTCATTGTAAACGTAAACAAGTAGGTGCCATAATTGTAAAAGATGGAATGGTTATTTCCGATGGTTATAATGGAACACCTGCTGGTTTTGACAATTGCTGTGAAAATGAAAAAGGAGAGACACATTGGTATGTCCTTCATGCTGAAGCTAATGCAATTTTAAAGGTAGCAAAGTCTACTAATGATTGTAGAGGTGCAACACTCTATCAAACTTTATCTCCATGCAAAGATTGCAGTAAATTGATTCTACAAGCAGGAATTAAAAAGGTCGTTTTTATTGATAATTACAAAGACACATCAGGTATTGATTTTTTACGTGACGCTGGTATAGAGATAGTTCATATTCCAAATATAGATGAACATGGGGAATAATAATAAGTATTTAATACCCTTGTTACTCTCTATTTTTCTATCATCAGGATTATTATTAGGTTATTATTTTTCTCCTTCAATAAAAGGAACAAATCGATTTTCTTTTTCTTCTCCATCCAAAGGAGAACAACGTTACCAAAAGATCCAAGACATAATCAATATTCTAGATAATAAATATGTTGATACGATTAATGGAAGTCATTTGTTTGAGAAAACAATTGCGGATATGTTGCATAAATTGGATCCGCACAGCAATTACATCCCTGCCGACGAATTACAGGCCATGCAAGAATCCATTCAAGGTGAATTTGGTGGTATAGGCGTACGGTTTTTTATGATTCGTGATACTTTATGCATCACACATGTTATTAAAGATTCTCCCTCTGAAAAGGTTGGGATTTTAGCTGGTGACAAAATTGTGAAAGTAGAGCAAACAAATATTGCTTCAAAAAAAGTAAGTACAGAAAAAATTATGTCGTTGTTAAAGGGTACAAAAGATACACCTGTAAACGTTGAAATTATAAGAAATAAAAAACGTTTAAAGAAGAAAATCATTCGTGGCGGAATTCCAATAGCTTCCATTTCTTGTTCAATGCTTTTAGATAAAATAACTGGATACATTAAGGTTGATCAGTTTTCCGTAAATACAGCTAAAGAGTTTTACAAAGAAGCGTCATATTTGAAAGCTCAAGGAATGCGTAAGTTAATCCTCGACTTGAGAAACAATGGCGGTGGTGTTTTAACAAGTGCTACTAAAATTGTTGATGAGTTTCTACCTGGTGGCTTACCAATTGTTTCAACGAAAGGAGAACATTCTAAAGATTACACCTACAAATCAACTAATGGTGGAATATTAGAACATACTGATGTTGTGGTCTTAATCAATGCTAATTCTGCTTCAGCAAGTGAGATTGTTGCAGGAGCAATTCAAGACAACGATAGAGGTACAATTATTGGCAGAAGATCGTTCGGAAAAGGATTAGTTCAGGAAGATATTCGATTAAGGGACGGAAGTAATTTACGTTTAACTGTTGCTCGTTATTACACGCCTACAGGGAGATGTATTCAAAAATCATATAATGGAAGCTATGAAGATTATTACCAAGACCAAGTAGAACGTATCGAGAATGGGGAGTTGTATTCACCTGATTCTAGTATGTTTGTCGATTCATTGAAATTTACTACGCCTAGAGGTAAAACTGTATATGGGGGCGGTGGTATTATGCCAGATATTTTTGTTCCTTTTGATACAACTGGAATGGGTTTTTTGTATTCAGCATTAAGGTATACATCGGCTTTTCAAGCGTTTGGTTTTGACTATGTTAATGACAAAAGAACGAAATGGTCTAGTCCAAAACAATTTAATAAAACGTTTAATGTTGATGAAGCATTATTTCAAAAATTCATGAATTACATTGATGAGTATTATGCTGTGAAAGCAAATGCAGATGAAATAGCATCAAGTAAAAAAATGATTGTGCGAACAATCAAAGCTGAAATAGCAAGACAACTCTGGGAAGAACAAGGTTATTATTACGTTCAAAGCAAGTTTGATAAAGAAGTTCAAAAAGGAATACAAGAATTAGAAAAATAAACAAATACACATGTTTTTTAATTATTAAAACAAGCCGTATATTTGTATAATTTAAGAAAATTAGGTGTTATGATGATAAAAGAAACTTTAAAGCTAAAGCGACCAACTTCAGAAGCATTATTTGAAAAATCAAAAAATTATTTCCCTGGTGGTGTTAATTCTCCTGTAAGAGCATTCAAATCAGTTGATGGTGCTCCTTTATTTGTTAAGAAAGGAAATGGCTGTCACATTTGGGATGAAGATGATAATCAGTTTATTGATTTTTGTGGAAGTTGGGGGCCATTAATCTTAGGTCATAACCACCCAAACGTTTTCGAAAATGTTGTTGAAACTTTAAAAAATGGTTCAAGTTTCGGAGCACCAACATGCAAAGAAAATGAATTAGCAGAATTGATTTTAGATAGAAACCCATTCATTGATAAAATTCGTTTTGTTAGTTCTGGTACTGAAGCTGTAATGTCTGCAATTCGTTTAGCAAGAGGTTACACAAAGAAAAATAAAGTATTAAAATTTGAAGGTTGTTACCATGGTCATGTTGACTCTATGTTGGTTAAAGCAGGTTCAGGCTTAGTTACTTTTGGAACATCTTCTACAAGTGAAGGTATTCCAGAAAGTTACATCAATGAAACATTAGTTGTTGAATTGAACGACATCGATGCGCTGAGAAAATGTTTTGCTGAATATAAAGATGAATTAGCTTGTGCGATTATTGAACCAATTCCTGCTAATAATGGATTGTTATTACAAGAATTAACATTCCTTAAAGAGTTACGTCAATTATGTACAGATAATGGTGTTTTATTGTTCTTTGATGAGGTAATTTCTGGATTCAGAGTTGCATTTTCAGGTGCTGCTGAATTATATGGAATAACACCAGACATAGTTACTTATGGTAAAATCATCGGTGGTGGTTTACCTGTTGGTGCATATGGTGCTAAGAAAGAAATTATGTCGTGCGTCTCTCCTGATGGACCGGTTTATCAAGCTGGAACCTTATCAGGTAATCCTGTTGCCATGGCGGCTGGAATTGCACAATTGACTGAATTAGCAAAACCTGGTTTCTATGAAGATCAAGAAGAAAGAACTAAATTCTTTGTAGATATAATCAATCAACACGCTAGGGCTAAAGGATACAATTTTGAGCTAGTAACATTAGCTTCAATTTTCTGGTTGTCATTTGATGGTAAAAAACACATCAGAAGAGCTGGGGAAATCAATCCTGATATGACTGGTTTTAGAAAAATTTACAGTGCTTTATTAGAAAGAGGTATTTATTTAGGACCAAGCGGATACGAAGTTGGGTTCATTTCTGCAGCTCATACAAAAGAAATATTAACAGATGCAGCAGTGAAGTTCTGTGATGCATTGGATGAAATCTTTTAACTAAATAGAATTAATCAGATTAATTTTTTTTGAGGCCTTCAAATAAATAAAAGAAGTGTTTTTAAAATATTGATAATTAAACGATTGTATATTTGGTTTAGCAAATGAATGCCAAATTGTGATGTTCTTATAAATTAAAGAATTAGCACTAAACTGTAGTTTTGTCATTTGTGATTCCTCTACCAATTAGTTACTCAATAAGCCATTTCGCTCCTTTTACAGTCTAGTTTTGTTTAAAGATTGAGTAAGTTTCTTTTCCTAATATTTATTTATTCCATTATCAAAATCTATTTATATTTGTTGCTATGTCCCTTAAATTAATAGGACAGAAATTATTTCGAGTTGAATGATAGATTAGATTGTGATGATAAATAGTTCTACAAAGTCAAATATTATTTCTGGTTTTTTAGTTTTTCTAATAGCACTTCCTTTGTGTTTAGGAATATCTAAAGCGAGTGGATTTCCACCAATTGCAGGGATATATACGGCAATAATTGGTGGATTATTGGTGACATTTTTTTCTAAGGCTCCTATGACCATTAAAGGTCCTGCTGCTGGTTTAATTGCTATAGCTATTGCTTCTGTTGAAGAGTTAGGTGATGGTGATATGATATTAGGTTACAAATTAACACTAGCTGTTGTTGTTGTATCTGGGATTCTTCAAGTTTTAATGGGAGTTGTTAAGCTAGGTAAATTAGCAGATATCTTTCCAAGTTCTGTTATTAGAGGAATGTTGGCAGCCATTGGTGTTATAATCATAAGTAAACAAATTCCAGTTCTATTTGGTGTTACTCCTGAGGCTAAATCTCCTTTTGGGTTGTTAAGTGAGGTCCCATCCATTATACTAAACCTAAATCCTAAGGTAGCTTTTATAGGAGTATTAAGTATTGTATTACTATTTATTCACCCTGTTATCAAGAATAAAATAATTCAAAAGTTACCCGCTCCATTATTAACGCTTTTATTAGCTATTCCATTAGGCTTTATATTTAATTTATCGCAAGAGCACTCCTATAGTTTTGCTACTTCTCAATTTTCAATTGACCCTTCAAAGTACTTGGTTCTATTGCCAGAAAGTTTTTTCAGTGGTATTACATTTCCTGATTTTTCCGATGTGTTTTCTTATGTTTCTCTCAAATATATTTTAATGTTTGCTCTTGTAGGTAGTATTGAATCTGTCTTAAGCGCAAAGGCTATTGACGCTATAGATCTTGAGGAAAGAACAACGAACCAAAACCAAGATTTAATTGCTGTTGGTTTGGGAAATACATTAGCAGGCTTTATTGGTGGTTTACCAATGATTTCTGAAATAGTTAGAAGTTCAGCTAATATTAATGCAGGAGCAAAAAGTAGAATGAGCAATTTCTACCATGGATTATTTCTTTTCTTGTTTGTCCTTTTAGCTGCTTCGGTAATCAAAACTATTCCTAATACTGCTTTAGCTGCTATGCTAATTTTTACTGGTTATAGATTAGCATCTCCAGATCATATTAAAAAAATAAACGCTGTTGGGAAGGATCAATTAATCCAGTTTTTAACAACTTTGATTGTTACCTTATTAACAGATTTATTAATTGGTGTGGCAGCAGGAATAACTGTGAAAATTGCTATTCAATTATTCTTTGGTGTAAAAATTAGAAGTGTTTTTAAGTTGAAAATAAATAAAATTGAAAAAGAAGATCATCTAGTTATCAATTTAGAGGGTGTCGCTTCATTTTTGAACTATCTTAAATTCAAATCTATCATTGATTCTATTGATAAAACCAAAAAAGTAGAGTTAGATTTTAGCACTTCTCATTTCATAGATCACACCTTTTTGACAAACCTAAATAGCCTTCAAAATAGATTTAAAAAAGAAGGAGGTGAATTAATCCTTTCAGGTTTAAAAAGTCACAAAGCACAGTCTGAACATTCTTTATCTACAAAAAGGTTAGCTTAATAATAACTATTTTCTCTATTTACTTCAGTATCATTTATTCATTTAGTTTTTGACTTCTTATTGTTTAAATTGAAGATTCTTTTATGTTTTCTTGAATAGAACAAAGTGTTTTTACCTTTACAACACTTACTTTATTTTGGTTTGAAAACCGAATACCAACAAATATTCATTCCACACTAATAACAGCATTAATTTTTCGTATATTATAGTATATCAGTAATATAAAATATATGGTTGAAATATATTAAATCACAACTATTGCTAATTAGTTGAATAATTCAAAATCTTTTTACAGTAGTTGAAAAAAAGAAATTATGAAAACCTTAGCAATGATATTTTGTGGATTTATTTTCATTTGTAGCAACTCAAAATCACACGCTCAATTAATCTCTAAAATTGAAGAAGACAAAACAAAGCATTTTGTAGCAGGAGTTGCTATTTCAATGCTTTCCTATGAATTAATGTATCGTAAAACAGAAAAAAAAGGTTCTGCATTGGCTTTTGGTTTGGGAATGGGGGTTTTGGCTGGTTTTGCAAAAGAATTATATGATGCAACAGGTAGAGGAAATCGAGATTATAAAGATTTTTTGTGGACGACTACTGGTGCAGCAATGCCGTGTATTTCATTGGTCATTCATTTATGAGTACAAAAGTATATCATTACTTCTCCAAGAAATAAAAAAATATTTGTTAAATACCTAACAGAAACCACTTCTATTTATTAGAATTAAGTAAATTTGTATATTAATTATTTATAAAAATTAGTAATATGATTTTAGGTGTTATTGGTGCTCCTCAGGTAATCATTATTTTGGTAGTGGTTCTTTTATTATTCGGTGGAAAGAAAATTCCAGAATTAATGAAAGGTTTAGGGAAAGGAATGAAGGAGTTTAAAGACGCTTCAAAAGGAGAAGAGAAATCAAACAAAGTCGAAGAAAATAAATAAAAATGTACGCAACTTTTGCTGATGTAAAGTCTGCTCTTGCTGAGGGCAAGTCTATTATCGATATTCTAGAAAATTATTTAAATGCAATTGAAGAACGGTCTTCATTAAATGCTTTCACAGAAGTTTTTACTGATTCAGCTCGTAAACAAGCTCAGCTGGTTGATGAAAAAATCAAAGCAGGAAAAGCAGGAAGATTAGCTGGAATGGTTATCGGGATTAAAGATAATTTATGTTACAAAGGTCATAAAGTTGCTGCATCATCAAAAATATTAGATGGCTTTGAGTCATTGTTTACAGGTACAGCTGTTCAACGTTTAATTGATGAAGATGCAATTATCATCGGTCGATTAAACTGTGATGAATTTGCCATGGGAAGTTCAAATGAAACTTCTTTTTTCGGTCCTGTAAAAAACCCTGTAAATGAAAATTTAGTGCCGGGTGGTTCATCAGGTGGAACTGCTGCTGCTGTGGCTGCGAACTTATGTACAGCTGCTTTAGGTAGTGATACGGGTGGATCAATTCGTCAGCCAGCATCTTTTACAGGAACTTTTGGTTTAAAACCAACTTATGCTAGGATTAGTAGATATGGTTTAATAGCTTATGCTTCTTCATTCGATCAAATTGGACCAATTGCTAATGATATGAATGATATTGCTTTATTAACAGAAATCATGGCAGGTAAAGATGAATGCGATAATACCGTTTCTTCCCGACCTGTTGAGGCATATGCTCATTTTGAACCTGTTACTGCAGAAAAGAAAATCGCAGTCTTAAAAGAAAGTTTAGAGATGGAAGGAATAAATCCAGAAGTCTTGGAACAGACAAAAGCAATAATTGAAAAATTAAAAAGTGAAGGGCATACAATTGAATATGTCTCTTTCCCTTACTTAGATTTTATGGTGCCTGCGTATTACGTACTATCTACTGCTGAAGCTTCTTCGAATTTATCTCGTTTTGATGGTGTACATTATGGATATAGAAATCCTGAAGCTATTGGAGTAGAAGCAACTTATGTAAATTCAAGATCAGAAGGTTTTGGAACAGAAGTGAAACGTAGAATTATGGCAGGAACTTTTGTTTTATCAAATGAATTTTACGATTCGTATTATTCAAAAGCTCAAAAAGTTAGGAGAATTCTAAGAGAAAAAACAAATGAAATTTTTTCAAATTTCGATTTCTTAATTTTACCTACAACTCCGTCAGTGGCATTTGAATTAGACGGTTTAAAAGATCCCATTCAAATGTATTTACAAGATATTTTCACTGTACATGCTAACTTAACAGGTAATCCAGCAATTTCTTTGCCTTTAGGTAAGAATAAAGATGGTTTACCGTTTGGTTTTCAAGTTATGGGTAACCATTTTGCAGAAAAATCACTTTTAGATTTCTCAAATTATTTATCGCAATTAACCTAGTTTATGAATAAGTGGTTCATACTAGTTTTATTCTTTTCTTTTGTTTTTAAGGCAAGTGCTCAAAAGGACTCAACTATATCTGAGGATCCATTTATTGAAACTGTTGAACAATCGTTAAATGCTTTTTATGCGGAAGCAGCCAAACATGGCAATTATGATTCGATTATTAACGCATTAAAATATGAAAAAGGAGATGTTCCTCATTTTCCAGATTCGATTTATTGTCAACGTTTGGCAAAAATGAACGAAATGAGTCCTTTTCATTTAGATTGTGAACCTGCTGCTTTACGAACTATAAAGTTTTTTGCTAAAAACAGAAGGAGCTTTGCGAGAGTTGTATTAGGTCGTTCTGCATTGTATTTTGAAATGTTTGAAGAAAAGTTAGCAGAATATGGTTTACCAATGGAGTTGAAATACCTTTCTGTTATTGAAAGTGGATTAAGACCTCAAGTTAAGTCTAGAGTTGGAGCATTAGGTTTGTGGCAGTTTATGTATCGTACTGGTTTGTACTATGGTCTGAAAGCCAACTCCTACATTGATGAGCGAATGGACCCAGAAAAAGCTACAGATGCTGCTTGTCGTTATTTGAAAAAATTATATGATATTTATGGCGATTGGAATTTAGCTTTAGCGTCTTATAATGCAGGACCAGGAAATGTGAACAAAGCGATTCGTCGTTCAGGGGGAAAAAAAACTTATTGGGAGGTTAGGCCTTATTTACCAAGAGAAACACGAGGATACGTTCCAAATTTTATTGCGGCAGCCTATTTATTAACCTACCATGCAGAGCACAATATTATACCAATGGAAGCCAAATACAATTATGGTCAATTGGATACAATCTGTTTAAGTAAAGGTGTTCATATGGGAACGATAGCAAAAGCTACAGGTTGGAGTTTAGATGAAATCAAAGAATTAAATCCAATTTATAAAAAGAGTTATGTCCCATTAACAACCCCTCATCAGTGTATTAAAGGGCCATTGATGGAAATCGGTAAAATTGCTTCTATGGAAAAAGAAATTTTTTTACTTGAAGATGATATTTACAATCCAAAGCCAAAAGAGCCTGAAGTGGATACAACGAGTGCTGAAAATGAAATTGTAGCAGGAATTAAGGTAAGTGGAGAACCACAAAAACAAGTTAAACTTGAACCGGTTTTCATCTATAAATTCCATACGGTAAGAAGAGGGGAAGGTTTAGGAATTATTGCAGCTAAATATGGTACGACAGTAAATGATATTATGACAGCAAATAATATGAAAAGTACTGTTTTATACTCAGGACAATCAATTAAAATACCAGAAAAGGTAATCTTGAATGGACAAGAATTGAGTCTTGAAGAAGCTAAAACAATAATGAACCAACAAGAAGCTCAAACTAAAAGTTTAGTTACTCCAGCTCCAGTCAAAAAAGTAGCTCCAAAAACAGTTGTTCCAGCAAAGAGGTATTATACCGTTAGAAGTGGCAATACAGCTACTAAAATCGCACAAAGAAATAATTTAACGCAAAAGCAATTACAAAATTTAAATCCAAAAGTAAACTTGAACCGCATTTATGTTGGTCAAAAGTTGAGGGTAAAATAAAACTATTAAGATGATACAATTATCTGCAGTAATTATCACCTTTAATGAAGAAAAGAATATCGAAAGGTGTTTGAAATCTTTAGAGGGTATTGCAGACGAAATTGTTGTTGTTGACTCCTTTTCAAAAGACCGGACAAAAGAAATATGTAAGAAGTACAATTTAAAGTTTGTTGAACATCCTTTTGAAGGTCATATCGAACAAAAAAATTATGCAATAACACAAGCTAGTTATCCCTATGTGTTGTCATTAGACGCTGATGAAGCTATAGATGAAACATTAAAAGCTTCAATTTTAGCAGTAAAAGCAAATTGGCAAGCTGAAGGTTATGTTATGAATCGCTTAACTAATTATTGTGGAAAATGGATTCGCCATTGTGGTTGGTACCCAGACAAAAAATTACGTTTATGGGATGCAAGAAAAGGTGCTTGGGGAGGAGATAATCCCCACGATAAATTCGAGTTATTTGATGAAAAAGCAAAAACAATTCATTTAAATGGGGACATTTTGCATTACAGTTATTACACACTTGAAGATCATTTTAAGCAAGTACGATATTTTACAGATATTTTAGCTAAAGCTCAATTTGAAAGAGGAAAAAAAGCTCCTTTAATTGTAATGTTATTTAGTCCTTTTGTCAAATTCATCAAGGATTATTTCATCAAATTGGGAATCTTAGATGGTTATGCTGGATTGAAAATTTCAGCAATATCTGCTTTTGCAACCTTTACCAAATATCGAAAATTAAGAGCTTTGATTAGAGCTTCCAAAAAGTAAATTATGTCAAAGAGAATTAATCTAGATCATAAACGAATAATAATCAGTCGAACAGATAGTATTGGAGATGTGATGTTAACACTACCAATTTGTGCATGGATTAAAGCAAATTTCAAAGACACAACTATTCTTTTTTTAGCCAGTTCTTATACACATCCTGTTATCAATTGTTTTAGTCAAGTTGATGAAGTAGTTGATTGGAAAGTAATTCAACAATTACCAACACTTGAAAAACTAGATCAATTTAGAAGACTCAATGCTGATACAATTGTACATGTTTTTCCAAATAAGGAAATCGCTTCGCTTGCCAAAAAAGTTAAAATTCAAAACCGAATAGGTACTTCACATCGAACATTTCATTTACTGACATGTAATCATCGTGTAAATTTTACACGTAAAAAATCACCTTTTCATGAGGCGCAATTGAATTTTGAATTATTGAAACCTTTTGGTTTAAAAGGATTACCAACATTGGAAGAGTTAAATAATTTTACTTCTCTGTTTGAAACTCCAAAACTTAAGTTACCAGAATGGCTGAAAGACAAATTGTCTGAAAAATCAGTAATACTTCACGGAAAATCTCAAGGAAGTGCAATTGAATGGGGGCTAAAAAATTATAATGAAGTAGCCAATTTATTGGTAGCAAAGGGGTATAAAGTTTTTTTTACGGGAACAGAAAAAGAAGGTTTAGCAATCCGAAAAGAAATTCAATTTAATGAAAATATCATTGATACAACAGGTAAATTGACTTTAACAGAATTGATACAATTAATCAGTGAATGTAAACATTTAGTAGCTTGTTCAACCGGACCATTTCACATTGCTGGATATCTAGGAATTCATTCGATTGGATTATTTTCGCCAAGAAAACCAATTCACCCTGGAAGATGGAAGGCGTTAGGTCCAAATGTTAGTATTTTGGTTGATAATGAAGATTGCTCAACTTGTCGACAAGGAAAAGTCTGTCATTGCATTGAAAAAATAAATCCTCAAAAAGTATTAGACTGCATTGTTAAATCTAATTAAACGTATAAGTATATTATTGGTCTATACCAATGGTGTTGTCAGTTTAGCAACAGCAAGTATGACTTTCGGTATATGCAGACAGTTAGGGATTGATAATGCCATTTTATACGCTGTATTTGTATTTTTCTCCACGTTATTTACATACAATTTACAGCGATACATCAAATCTTTTCATTATTCTTCAGCGTCAACATTACATATGCAGTGGGTTTTACGTAATCGAAAGCATTTGTTATACTTGTTAATTTTAGCATTTGTGGGAATAGGTGGTTCTTTTCTAGCAATATATAACGGAATTACAATTAAAAGTTGGGGCATTTTAATGTTAAGTGGGATAATCAGTTTTTTTTATATTCAAAAAGTCAAAAAGACGAATCTTAGAAGTATTCCTTTCATTAAGATTCATTTAATAGCATTGATATGGATGATAGCTGTTTGTGTTTTTCCGGCTATCAATGAAGGTTTATCGTTTTCAGAATATTATCACTATGCCATTTTAACTTATGCTTATATTATAGGTATAACAATTCCGTTTGATATTCGTGACTTAAAGTACGATGACCGAAGTTTCAGAACGATTCCACAATTAGTTGGTGTGAAAAATGCGAAATCAATTTCGATAGGTTTATTATTCACTTTTTTTTACTTTACAATTCAATTATCCCCAGGCTTGTTGTATCACAATCTGTTTTATTTAGGATTCATTCTTACTATTTTACTTGTAGTTTTTGTCAATCAAACAAGAAATGACTTATATTATTCTGGTTGGTTGGAATCTTCAATTATTTTGGTTGGTTTGGGAATGGTTTAAAAAGTACTCATCATGAAAACTTTAAATCTTTTATTACTGTTTTTTTTGCTTTTCACTTTTTCTTATGGGCAAGAACTGCAATTGAATTGGTCTGAAAAAATGACTTTCAAAGCTAAAAAAAATGGTTTTTTTAAAGATTTCATAGGACAAAATAGTCAGTTTGTTTACTCAATAAATCAAACTCCTAGTGTAAGAAGAGCATCAAAGAGTACGCCACCGATGAAAATACTTTTTTTTGACAAAAATGATTTTAAAAAAAAAGGAGAGTTAATTCTTTCTGGCTTTGGACAAGGTTATACAGACTGGGAGGTTGAATATAAAGGTTTGGTATATTTTTATTCTTGCGTTTTTGAAAATAAAGTTTTAATCTTTTGGAAAAAAGCCACAAAAGGAATGCAGACTATTTATGTGGAAACATTTGATGTTGAGCTTAAAAGACTTGAAAAGTTGAAGCAGGTATTTAATTTAGAAATTGATACTGATTTGAGAAGATCAAAAATATTTAATCGCTTTTTTTTAAAAGTCTTAACAAATGATAAGAATCCAAATCAAATTGTCATTGGTGCTGAAGTGCAGCAAAAAGATGACATAGCTTTGTTTAAATATGTTGAATTAGATTTGAACTTAGAAAAAAAGTCAAAAGGTGAAATTCGTTTACCTGGTTTTCTTACTAAAAAGTCATCTGGACAGTATGGGAGTTATGATTTACAAGCGGATGGTCGTTTGTATATTTCTACTTATATTCTAACTGATCATGAAGAAATACAAGCTGCTAAAAAAGAAAAAAAGAGACTTCAAAGAAGCTATTGCGTAATGACAATATGGGACTTTGAAAATAATAATTTAATCGCTTTTGAATTGAAAGCTGAAGATAAAAACATCTATGATTTTAGTTACATTGTTTCAGATTCTGGTCTCAGTATTTACGGGTTTTTCTGCGATTTAAATAAAAATGAATTAGGAGGTAATATTCAAGGTGTTTTTTATACCAATTTACCTGCCGAAAATTTTGAATTTGATGCGTTAAATTATTCGTATTTCACTAAAGAACAGCTAGATGAACTGTTTAAAAATGATTTGTCAGCGAAAGCTCAAGATTCAAAACTAACAGTTAACAAAGAAAAAAAGACAAAACGAAAAAAAATTGCGGATGAATCTATTCCTGCTAACAATAAAATTGAATGGATAAATAAAAATGAAAGGGATGAAGTTATTTTATTCTTTTCAAAGATGTATAATTATTCAGTACAGGATTGCTCAACATCTTCAACTGGACAAACAACTTGTGTTACGAGATATTATTGTAGAAAAAGTGATGTAACTACATTAAAAATTTCGGATAAAGGAGATTTTATATGGGGATCACATATTGATAGAAGTATTACATATAGCGGAACAGATGTATACGATATTTCAGTTGCTTCAACAGATGAAAATTATATTGTGTTTTATGGGTCTGCTTATAACAAAGCAGCAGGTAAGAAACAACAAAAAGCAAAGAAAAAGTCAGAGCTTAGAGACTATTTTGAATATGCTTTAATTAATAAGTCTAGTGGAGACGATATCGTTTTAAATTTTGAAGTGAATCCTCCTAAAACAAAACGATCAGCAATTAAGTTAGTTAATATTTCAAATTTAACTGTCTTAAATAATGAGCTTTACCTCTATGATGTAAGGTATAAGCTTGATTTAATGAAATCTATGCCATTCTTTATAGGTGGAGCTGCATTTCCTCCATTAATTTTCATACCAATACTTGCTAGAAAGAATTTTGTCAAATCTTACGGCTACTTTGGAAAATTAAGTGCTACCAATTAAAAAAACTTACCTCTTTGAATAATGCGTTCAACCGGAACATGAATTGAACCAAAAGCCTCACGTGTATTTATTGAATCAATACTAAAACTGATTTTTGTTCCTTTGTTAATCCAAATACCATGATTATTATTTTCATTAGCAATCTTCGATGGATAATTACCAGAATAGAAAATGTAATAACCATCCTTTTTTGTTATTGATAAAGGGGGTGAAGTAAAAAAACGATAATAATTTTCCTCCTTACGTAGAATTCCTTTTTGAAAAAGGCGTTTTAAAAAATAATTCCCCTTTTGATTAACTGAAAACAATAAAGAAAATCCAGGAACTTTGATGTCTCGTGTACTTTTAACTTCAATTAGATTGAATTCATCATCCATTTCTGTTTTTATATATTCTTCTTGAATTGTATATAATCCCCCTTCTCGAAACGATAAATCTCCTTCCCATGCATCTAAAAATTCAACCATCGGGAAACTGATTTTATTTCCTGCTTTTACTAAAAATTTATACAATGGATCTTTATGAGAACGCCTAAATTTTTGAATATCTAAATGTATACTCAATAATTTATTTGTGTAAAATTTAGACGCCCAACCTAAACCTTCTTCTTCTTTAAGTTTAATTTTTAGTGGTTTTTGATTTCGTACATAAGTCAACAATCTTAAGCTTGAAGAATCACTATCATGAGCAAATAAAGCGGTTTCAATCCCCTGTTTTTTCAAAGTTTTCCAATTTGAATAGATGACCAACTTTTCTTCTTTAAATTGTTTCTCTTTTAAAAATGCTTCCCAAGAAGGTAATATCCCTCCTTTTTTTGCAAATAAAATTTGTTGAATTGGTTTTGAAACTTGAGATCCTTTATAAATAAATAACCAATTTTTATCATAGCTCAAATAAGCTGACTCTTCTTTATAGGAATAAACTTTATGCTCGTAAATTAAGGTATCATTCAATCCAACTAATTTGTTTAACCGTTGAATACCTGGCATAACCTTATTACTATCACTAACTTCAATCATTACCCCCCAACTTCCTTCCTCATTAGCAAAGAAATAAACAGGCTTTTGAAGATTTAAACCATAACTTTTTCCTTGACTAAGTAGAAATTCCTGAGAAAAAAAGTCTCTAAATGGTATTTTGTTGTGATACAACATGCTATTTGTCTCATTAGCAAGATCTAAGAGATAGCATCTTCCTAAAAAGTCACCACTTGGAAGTCGATCAATAAAAGAAGGTACATCTTTCGATTGATTAAAGTATGGTTTAAAGTACAGAAAGCTTCCTACAGAGGCCGCAAGAATAAGTACAAATATAATTTTACGATACATAGAGAATAACTGAGACTAAATCAATTATTTTGAAAGCACATAAACACTGTTAATGATATCCAAAACATGTTTGGCAGAATTAACTGATTTTTCGTTCATCGTATAAATTAGATCAAAAGTTGTTGAATTACGTTTCATTTTACCTGATTTGATTTCCATCACACCCGTTTTGTTCAGAATTGCTTCAACAACTTCCTGTTGTTTTGGTCTAAACATTTCACGTGGAAGTTTATCAATCGTTTGGGCCCAATCAATATAAGCATAAATGAAACCTCCTTTTTTTATTTTTTTAGCTTCTTTTCCTTTTATTGCATCAACTCCATAACCATTTGAATGTTTAGTTGCCAAGTTTTCATCGTTCGTAACAATTAAAAGTCCGTTTTTATTGATGAAATATAAAGGAACTGATTCGAATATTGCATTTTTATATACCCAATAGTCTCCTTTATTTTTCAATCTAGAAGTTAAACTTGAAATGTGCTTTAAAATCTTTTCTGGTATATCAGGTCTATCTGTAGATATACCAAATGTAAATAACGGCATATCTTCTTCTCCTTCTACTTCGTTCTCTTCGTATTCAAAAGTCTCTTCATCAAATTCGTATTCAATTTGTTTCGTTTTAACTTTTTGAATACCATTAAATGTAGCAAAGATTGTACCCTTATATGTATCGAATAAAGCGTCTTTATTAATGAAATTATCAAGCAATTCCAATGCCAATAATGAACTTGAAACTCTAGGGTCTTTCTGTTTTTCAAGTATAGGAACAATAATTTTAAATGATTGTTCGTAAGCTTCTCGTAAGTTCACATTGTAAGTAAAATGAATTGGACTTGATTTGTGAATGTATTTTAAAATATTTTTATCAAATTTAGATTGATTTAATTTTTCATAAATTGAACCTAAAGCTTCCCCGTAATTTGATTCTAATTGGAAATCAATTGAATTTTCATTCAACATTAAATCGCCTCTAATGATATTACCTGAATATAATTCATCAATCTCATTGTAAAGTTTTGGAAACATAGATTGAAAATTCCAAAAGCTTTGAGAACTTTTTAAATTTTTAGAATTATCTAAAAAGAAGACAGCTTCAGCGTTATGAGTTAATTGTTCATCAAATTGAGTTTCGACTGACTTTAAATTTATCTTTTTAATGAATAATTCTTCGCAGATTTGGTATAAAAATTTCTTTTGAAACATCACTAAAACACTATCCTTAAACTCACTAAAGTTCATTTCATTCGGATTCTCAGTTGCTTTAGGAAATGCTTCATCAAGTGGAACTTCCTCAATATTTACAATCGAATCCATAACATCAGCATCAAATTCAACTTCTTCTAGAACAGCTTCGTTATCTTCTTTAGAATATAAATTTTCATCGTAGATATACTCTCTTAAATAATTAGGTTTTTCAAACCCTCTCGCATTCCAAGCGGAATCGGCATAATCTCTAACCATTTTTTTTAAAGGATCAACTCTCATTAATACAGCAATATTTCCTTTGATAATCAAATGATTTTGAAGTGAAGTATAAAATTCTGTTCCAGGAATTTCGTTTCTGACTGAATCAAAATCATCAAATACAGTAAACAATTGTTCTTTGTTTGATATCGCAAAAGAAAAACCGGACACCTCAAATTTTGTATTTTTCCCGAAAAAAACATTTAATTTTTGATTGAAATCTATACCTGAATCTTTTAATGTTTTTCCAGAAGTTGAACCATCAAACAACTCAGTTTGTAATTCTTCCATAAATTGATATTGCACCAATTCATCTAAGGAAACTTTTTGAAGAATAGCAACATTATTGATACTGAATACAGAAACCGCTTCTTTTGGGATAAAATCTTCTGAATTTTGAGCTTTTAAATTTAGAATTAAAAATAAGAAGATTAAAGTTGAAATTAATTTCATGTTATTGTTTATTTATTTGATTCAATTGTATCGTATTTTCTAACAATTTAGCATCCAGAATTAATGCATAAATATTCGTTTGAAGCATAATCGCTGTCTTGCTGGCTGAAAGTTTTGCGTTTTCGTTATCAAAAGTATTAATTATTCTATCAAAACGAGTAACAGAAGTATATTTTCCGTTAGATAATTCTGCTATTTCTGAAGCATTTAAATTTCTTTGATTTTTAAGAATAACATTAGGAATAATTCGTTGAAATTTATTTTCTTCCCACAGGAACCATTTCTCAGGCATATTTTCTAAGTTTTTTACTAAGCCCTCAGATTCAATAATTGATTTTATAGCTTTTTCTAAAGCTGTAATACTTTGAAAGTCACATTGAAATTTAAAAATAAAGTCATCAAAATTATTTTCAACTTTTACATTTGTAATGCCTTCTTTGACATCTAACAATTTTTTAATCCGTTCAATTTCATCTTGAATTTCAGTAACCGTGGGGATTTTTTCACCATTTAAGCTATCCAACGCTAAAATTGAATTGATTTTTAGTCTACTCGCACTTAGATTAACATTATATTTAAACGTTCCTGTCCCATCGTTATGAAGTGTTAGATCGTCAAAAATTTCAATGCAAGATGTCATTGAAAACA